>JAZDIG010000346.1:0-4251 GCA_043805105.1 Candidatus Glassiibacteriota bacterium
GCTATTATCATCGACGGCCTGGTTTGATCGTTGGCTCGAAAGGCAAGCAGGGGTGAGGCGGAAGGCTGCCGCCGGTGAGAAAAACCTCAATCAAGCGATGGGAGCCGATTCCGATGAGCAGGAACACCAAGCTGTTACTGATCCTGCTGGCGCTGGGCGTGGGCATGTTCGCCTTCGGGTACGCGAACGTCCCGCTGTTCAAGATGTTCTGTTCGGCGGTGGGAATTAATGTTTCGACCCCCCAGGACATCCAGCGCGCTCAGCAGGAGACCACCCTCGACAAGAGCCGCCCATTGAAGGTGCTGTTCACCACCACGGTCAACGATGGGCTGCCGATCCTGTTCGAGGCCGATAAGAGCCGCGCCGAGGTGTATCTCGGCCAGACCGACGAGGTACAGTACCGGTTCGTCAACCTGTCGGCCGACACCCTCTATTTCCGGCCCGTGCACAGTGTCTATCCGGCCGAGGCAAGCAATAAGTACAACATGATCAAGTGCTTCTGCTTCCAGGACATGGTGCTGCTGCCGCACGAGGAAACGACCCGGCCCCTCGTCTACTCGTTCCACAACGATCTGGACCCGCAGATCACCCGGGTGACCATGCACTATACCCTGTTCAAGCGCGATCCCACCGCTGCCGACTGGGGCCGCAAAGAAATGCCAGGCGGAGGAATGTGACCATGCATCCTGAACCACTGGATAAAAAGATATCGCGCCGAAACCTGATCCTGGCGCTCTGCCTGGCGGGCCTGGTCGCCCTGCTGGCGCTTTCCACGATAGTCACAATCAGTCCCGAGGCCGCCAGCGGCACGGAATCGATCTTATCCGGAATGAGATGAAGCGAATGAACGCGGAAACCGTCGCCGGACACGAAAATCCTCACCTGCACCTGCCGCCCCGGTCGGCCTGGCCGATAATACTGACTCTCGGCGTGGGTTTGCTCCCGTTTGCCCTGGTGGCCTTCAAGCTGGGACACGGCATCCTCGCGGAGCTGCTGCTGTTGCCCGGTGGAGTGATCAGCCTGGTGGCGCTGATGGGCTGGGCGCACAGCGTGGTCCGCGACAAGAGAGAAGACGTCTGGGAGGGGCTGGTCAGCCTCCAGCAGAAAGACCTGATGATGTTTCTCATGTATTTTCTGGTTTCGGAAGCGGCTATCTTCGGAGGTTTATTCGCCCATTATTATTACACCCGCTTCCATGCGGCTTTCTGGCCGCCGGAGGGCACGCCGCACATCCACACCCACGGCCCGGCGCTGGCCACCCTGATCCTGATGTCCAGCAGCTTCACCTGCGAAATGGGGCTCAAGGCCATTGAAAAGGGGAAGAAGCTCCATTGCAAGAGCTGGATTCTGGTCACCGCTCTGTTGGGCCTGGTTTTCCTGAGCTATCAGGGCTTCGAGTGGGGCCTGCTGATGACCCAGTACGGTTTTACCGTGGAAACCAACGTCTTCGGCACCCTGTTCTTCATGATGACCGGCTTTCACGGCCTGCACGTGTCGGTCGGCATTATCTTCCTGATTCTGGCCTACGGCCGGATGGAGCTGGGCGCGATGAACGAGCGGCGGCATTTCAGCATTATCGCCGCCAGCTGGTACTGGCATTTCGTGGATGTGGTCTGGGTGCTGCTCTTTTTCAGCCTCTACCTGCTTTAAAGCACGTCGAATTAATCCCGCATGCACAGGAAAAACGTGAATTGTAGGGGCGACGCATGCGTCGCCCTGCGCTTATATGGCAGTTTTGCTCCGATGTAATCCTCCATCGGATCAGAAGTAGGGGCGGGTTTCAAACCCGCCCGTACAAGTTTATCATATAATCATATATATGAGGGTAATAAAAAAGAAATTCCTCTGGGAAGAGAGGAATTGTTGTTATTAGAGAAAAAGTAGAATTAATTGATTTACCCCCACTATTATTTTTCTATTTATATCTTAATAACCAACGGTATTACAATTTTGATTGTATCTTCGGTTGTTATTAATAAACAGAGTATCTCTCCAGAGTTCTTAACACCTAGAGCACTATAATCTATTTTCGATATTTTAATTAGAACAACACCAGCTCCAGGCTTAATTGGATTCTTAGCTATCTCTGTATATATTTTTAAGGCAGTCTTTTTAAGTTTGGTAATAGTAGGAAATGATAAAGGCACATCACGAATAATCTCAATGATATTGCCCAGGATTTTTCCCCAAACCCTTTTATCTGTAAATTGATGTTTAAGACCTAGTTCATCAAAAAGTTGTATAAACTCCGATAACAATTTATTGAAACCTATTGCCTCAGACATTTCTGATTGAATCTGCTCCAAATCGGTGTAATCTTTTACCCTAACCAGGGCGTCATTTATGCATCTAAGTGTTCTTAGACCGGTTATCGATTGAGTAATAGCTATATGAGCACTCCAATTACAAAACAGATTAAGAGTCGCATACTGCGTTTTTTCCGCTTCTGACATCAACTCCATGCACTTCCGAAGGAGAATCATAAGGGATCTGGTCTGATCTTCGCTGATATCGGTTTCCTGGTTAAGGATGCTCTGTATCTTCTCTATGATGTTTTTTTCCATAAATCGACATTCCCCATATCAAAATTGAAACAGCAAAAATAACCTTCTTGTTCGATTCAAAATGAAATTTTTCGATCTGCCCAGCTTAAATTAAAAGATTTCTGGTGTCTCTCTGATAAATTGTCAGTTTTTATTACCACTGTCAATTTTTTTCCGGGCTTGATCAGGAAAGCAGAGACAACTACCCTTCGGTTCGTACTCGAGTGCAGTATTTTTACGCCGTGAAGCATCGCAATCGGTCAATCCCGAGCAAAATTTCAGCAAACAGCATAATACCTATCGGTATGCTGAGGCGTAGTACAATCTCTTATCCTCTTCCTGAAAGTTGAAATTTGTGTCCACTTTAATTATATTACTTGCTGACAAAGGTTTATCTTGAGTCAGCAAGCGATTTTCAAAGAGTGGTCCAAGGAGCGGCGCAATTGAGTGAAAAAGAATATTTCTGGGCCGGAGCATCTGTCGAGCTGCGCAAAGAGCTGCGCGCCACGCTCGACCAGGACCGGATCAAGGTGCTGCACCGCAAACAGACCTGGCGCCATCTGGCCGTAGCCGTCCGCCAGTTCTTTTTCCTGGCCGTGTCGACCTGGCTCCTGGCGCGTTACGCCAATCCCCTGGTCGTGATCCCGGCGGCCCTGTTGTCAGGATTTACGGTCTTCAATTTCACCGTGCTTCTGCACGAACAGCTTCACAACCTGGTGTTTGCCGGCCACCATCCAAGGTTTAACAGCTTCCTGGGCCAGCTTTACGCCTTCTGGAGCGGCATATCCTGCAGCCAGTTCAGCCGCTGGCACCTCGACCACCACGTCCAGCTCGGCTCGGACACCGCCGATCCCAAGCGCCATCATCTTTCGCCCAAGCTGAACCGCCGGCTGGTCAAGCTCCTCTATTTCACCCCGGCGCTCTTTGTCATCTATTTCCGCGCAGCGGCCAGGGAGAACGCCACTTATGCGCCGGATCTGAGAAAGAAGATCGGCCGGGAGCGCCTCGTCTCGATCGGCGGGCACCTCATGCTCCAGCTTCTGTTACTCTGGCTCGGCGGGCCGTGGGTCTGGTTCCGGGTCTACGTGCTGCCGGTATTCTTCGTATTCCCGGTCGCTTTCGCGGTCAACCGGATCGGCCAGCACTACGACATCAAGGAAGACGACCCGGCGGGGTGGACCACCTGGGTGAAAGGGAGCTGGTTCTGGGACTTCGTTTTTATCAATTCCAACTACCACCTGGAGCACCATTATTACCCGGGCGTGCCGTTCTACAACCTGCCCCAACTCCAGCGGCTGCTTGTTCCAGTGTACGACCGGCACGGGCTGGTGCCCCATTCCTACGGCGACCTGCTCTACGGCTACATCGTCGCCAACAACGCGCCCCACACGAACTGGGATCTCGCCTGAACCCGGTTTAAGGCGATGCGCTTGAGAAGGCAGTGCGATTATGGTATTTTGAGGCGGAATCAGTGGGCGTAAAAATCTTCAATGTAATTTCGCAGAGTTTTGTTTTGCAGGAATTTTTTAGTGCTGTCGGAGAGGGCGATCTGGGCATCGTACTTTCCCGCGATCTCATCGGCCGGCCGGCCGGCCACCTCGAAGCCCCGGATCAGGCCGAAAATCTTCGGTTCGAAGTGGAGGGTGCTGTGGTAGAACAGCAGGTTGTAGGGGATGTTCAGGTCGAGCTCGAGATAGATGATTTCGCC
>JAZDIG010000347.1:0-9296 GCA_043805105.1 Candidatus Glassiibacteriota bacterium
GAGATGTCCCGTTCCAATGTTTTTATTACATCCAACAAAGTTTCGCCGCCGGCAGCGGAAGTTTTAACCTGGCGGCCGTCGAGTGTGAGTTTCATCGTCTTTTTCCCCCGTATTTATTTTAAATTCGCGACTTCCGATCGAGTGTAAGCGGCTTATCCACCGGATTGGTTGCCCAGCGATGTGCTGGCGGTACTGGCGGCACCCAAGAAATTAGAGAGTGCGCTCTGTTGTTGCTGAAGGCGGGCCAGCGCCTGCTCCATGGCGGTGAACTGGCGCTTCAACCGCTCCTCGCGCTTGGCAATCCGGTCTTCGATCGTACTGATATCGTCCTGGATCTGGACCAGCTCGTCATAGATTGTACCCTGGCCGTAGGTGCCGCCGAATGAGGCCCTTTGGCTGATGAACCCGCTGATTCCGGTGGAGTCGCGTAACTGGATGTTCATCCTTTCGGCCACGCCGGCTGTTTCCGCAGCATCCTCGCCGACGAACGAACCGCCGTTGATTCCGAAAATCGTGCTCATCCGGTCGCTTTCGCTCTGCGAAGTCAGATCGATAATTCGGATCTGGGCCCGGCCCTCATTGGTCTGGCTGTTAAAGAGCAGATGGTTGCCGGCGTCGAAGGAAACGTCGATGTCGTCTATGCCGGCGCGTCTGAGCTGGTTGAGGATTATGCCGAGGATGTCGCTCTGAGCGCTCGTTCCGGCCGGGAGGGAAATGTTGGTCGCGTTGGCGCCGTTGGAAACCTGAAAGGAGATGTCGTTGGCCAGAGCGGTTGTGCCGTCGAAAGTCCGGGTGCCTTTGACTGAAACGCTGGAGGCGGCAACCTGGGAGAATATTTGAAAAATGGCGCGGTCGCTGTTGTCCAGGGCCTGGTTGAGGGTTTCGTTCTGCTTGAGTGCGTCGAGAATTACGTCGTGATCGGTGGAATCGGCCACCAGTACGCTCTCGAAATTGGAGCTCAGCGGCTGGCCCGGATTGCCGGTATTGATGCCGATGTCCCCCAGGCTCGCGTACTGGGTGCCGGTGGTGGTCACCCGGGCAAAGATCGATTGGCGCAACTGGCTTTCGAGAACGCGGAAGTTACTGTCCCGCCGGATGGTTTCCCCTTTATTGTACTGCTCGAACTTATTCAGCCGATCCGACAGTTCGTTGAAAGTCAGGGTCGAACGCTCTTTGTCGGTCAGCGGTTCGAGATTTTTCCGTTCGGACTGGTCGAGCCGCGCGGGATTGAGCAGCTTGACCGTTTTGTTGTATTCCACCACCCAGCGGGCGATCGCTTCCAGGGCCCGGTCCTTATCGCCGGAGACCGTGACTGTCACGGGGGATGAGGTTTCGCCTTGCAGATCGTAGGTCAGGCCCGGGGTGACATCGTCGATGACATTGGTGTTGCGGCTGTAATGCACCCCATCGACTTCGATCTCCGCCGTGGTTCGCTGGTTGCTGACCACTGTCGCCGAGGTGGGCGATTCGATCCGGGCGATGGAGCCGTCGACGTTGGAACCGGCGGTAAGACGGAGTGCTTTGAGCAGATTGCTGGTGTCCGAACTCGCGCCCACCTTGATACTGGTGGCGGTGGTGTCCTTGTCCACGTTCTGCACGATACTGATCTGGTTGGAAACCGAATCCAGGGAGGCGGTCACTTCGGCGGCCGAGGAGTTGATTTTCTCGATTATCTCGTTCAGGGTGTCCTCGGCGGTGTTCACCTCGATCGAGATCCCGTTGATCGTAAAGGTGCCGGAAGTCGGCTTGATGCTGAAACCGGCCTGGGACAGTTCGGTGTCGGCGCTGACCTGGCCGCTGCTGTTGCCCACCGAAAGAGAAGTCTGCGCTGGGGCATTGACCAGGCCGAGCGCTTTAAGGACGTTGCTTTCGCCGGCCCCCCCGGTATAGGTACCGAGGGTGAAAGCGGTGTCCGAGCCGTAACGCGAGGAGCTGGCGACGAAACGGTCCGTACCCGCCTCGTAAGCCACGGTAATCCCCTGGTTGGCGCTGTTGATCCGGGCCAGAACCTGGGCCACGGTCAGCCCGTTGTCTATTTCATCCTGGGTGATAGTGAGGGTGGAGTTCCCGATCCGGAACGTCCCGGCGGTGATTCCCAGGCCGTCATCGTAAGCGAAGGCGCCGGCGGAATTGAGGTCACTGATGGCGCGGTTCAGCCCGGAGGTGCCGCTGCCGTCCGGGTCGAGGGCCAGACCGGTGGCGAAAGAGGAATCGGTCACGCCGGCCCTGCCGAATAGCTGGGTCTTCGCGCTGTTTTCGATTGCCATTCCGTTGGAGTTGTTGACCTGAATGCGCGCACTGCCGGGGGTGAAAATCTGGCCGAGGGTGGAGCCGATTATGGTTACTCCATCGATAAGGTCGCTCACACCCACAGTGCGGTAGTTCTCTTTCACGCCGGAAACCACCCGGCGTGAGGCGGGAGTGAGCGAACCCCGCTCGTAAAAAGTGGCGACCAGGGAGAAATCATTGCTGTCGGATGTGGCGTTGCTGGTAGTGACCGTGCCCCCGCCGTTGCCTAAAACGTGCTGGAGGATCCCGTCCGTGGCGCCGAAATCATTGACCGTGATGTCGCGGCCGCCCTCGTTGGCGGTCAGGCGCAGGTAAGTGGCGCCCCCGCTGCCCTCGACCAGTTGGGCGGTGACGTCCGGGACCGAGGAATTGATGGCGTCGATCAGGTTCGCGACCGTGTCCGAGCCGGAGAGCGCCGAGCCGTCGCTCTTGCGAATCTCCACGTTCCCGGTGTTTCCGGTGGCGTCCGGGTCGATTTGAAAAGTGCCGAAGTCGGTGACTCCCAGATCGTCCAGGGTGAGCGCCAGAATATCGCCGCCGGCTGCGGCCGCGGCCAGGTCCACGCTGCCGGTGAGGCTGCCGGTGGCGCCGTCCGAGGAGACGACCGTGTATTCGCCGGTCTGGAAATCCTCCGGGGTGACTGCGGCGTAGTTGCGCGCCGAACCGAGACCGGTGGAGGAAGAGGAATCGGCGGTGGCCCCGGCCGCGATGCCGAACAACTGTTCGGCCACCGCTCCGGAGGCGGAGACGTCGATACCGACGAAGTCGCTGGCGATCTGCATCACTTTGCCGCCCTGGGCCTCGTCGTAAACCAGTTGTACTTTCAGGGAATCCACCTGCGCCTGGATTTTATTCATCAGCTGGCTGACCGTGGTGCTGCCGTCCAGGCCGGTGATTTTGATCGCACTGCGCGAGCCGGAGCCATCCGGGTCGATTTTCAGGGTGAAGTCGCCGGCCAGCCCCAGATCGGCCAGGGTATCGGTCTCACTCATCGTCACACTGCCCTTGATCCGGCCGGCGCCGGGAGCGTTGACCCGGCTGGTTCCGCCCAGAAGGTTGATCCCGACCGTGTTGGTGCCCAGGAGCCGGGCCTGGCTGAGGTAGCGCTGGCTGCTGACGATTGCATCCTGGGCGAGCTGGAGCACTTTGACTCGGTGACTGGTCTTTACGGCCGAAAAGGCGGCCTGCACCTTGAGCGCGCTTTCATCGCTGGAAGAGGCGCTTCGGCTGGAAAAGGTGGATTCGAGACGCAGTGAGAGAGTTTCATTTTGCAGGCTGAGCAGTTGCGTGTTGACGTCACGGTAGGCCTGCCGCTGGACTCCCAGCACCTGGCTCTTGTTCTGCAGGCGCGTGATAGGCGCGCGCTGAGATTCGAGCAGGGCGTCGATTATCGACTGGGTGTCTATCCCGGAGGCCAGCCCGGTAAAGTTGATCGCCGTCATCTGTCCCACCCTCCGCTTTTTCACACAGTCCCGCTGTCCGGAGCGGGTACCGATATGTGACGACCGCAAACAGGGCAATCACGGCGGTCAGCCGGGGAAAAGGCAAGAGTTATGCCACCTGCCGCCTGTCTGCGGCGTAAATTCTTACAGTTTAATAAATAGAGCGTTGGAAAGCCGTTACCCTCCCCGGCGGCGCCGTCGAATGGAAGTTCAGGCGGGGAGATTGTGGAATATATTGCCGGTCGGAAAAGATAATTTTTCTACGGATGCGGAAAAAATTATCAACCAACCGCCGCACATAGTCATCCATTATCTTTATCGGCAGGAAATGGCTTCACCTTTAAATGCAACTACCTTGTCAAACAAGAAGATAGAAGCTAAATCGGTAATAACTTACGGAACTTGGATCCGGCATGCAGCGCCAGAGGATGGCAGGGGCGAATCTCGTACCCGTTGTCCATCTACCTCGACTGGACAGGGTAAGTTAAGGTCGGGGCAAGAGAGGACTGTATCTCGGCAGGCGGGTCAGGCCGATTTGCGAGTAAATCCGCGAAGGGGAAGCCGCAGGTTTCAAGAGGGGTCAGAGGATTCTTAGCAGAACTCCCGGTTGTTGTATACGGTGTGCCTACTGTTTGACCGCGAGCGCCAGGTAGCGGTCGCTGCGGTCCTCCAGCGACTGGAGGTCGAAGCCGTGCGCCGCCAGCAGCCCGGCCAGCTCGGCCCGGTCCGGGAGCATGTCGTCGGCCACCTCTCCGCCCACCCGGGCGTGGTAATCGTTGAGCCTGGCCCGGCCCGCCGAGTGGGCGATCACCAGCCTGCCGTCTTTTTTCAGCACGCGGCGGAACTCGTCCAGCGCCCCGACTTGATTGTCGATGTGGGGGAAAACCCGGAAGCAGACCACGCTGTCGGCGCACTCGTCCGGGAACGGCAGACAGGCGGCATCGGCGAGATGAAAAGAAACATTCGCCGGGAGGTTTTTCTTTTCGGCTTGGGTGAGCATGTGAGAAGAGATGTCGGTGGCGAAAAGGCGTCCGGAGGGGCCGATTATATTCAGGATCAGGGATGATACCAGGCCGGTACCGCAGCCCGGTTCGACCACGGTATCGCCGGCTGCCAGCCCCAGTGCCCGGACGAGCTCTTCGTACCCGGCCTGATCCCCGCAGTTCCCCTCTTCCCAGCCCTCGGCGTGCCGGTCGAAGAATTTCCGCTTGCCCCCGCTTGAATTTTCAGGCCGCCGACCCATGCCCCTTCTGTCTCCTTTTGGGCGAGATCGCCAGCGCGAAACCGAAGACCGCGCTGGATGAAATGACGACGCACGCCCCGGAGGGCAGGTCGAACACGGACGACAGCACGATGCCGCTGGCGGCGCTCGCCACTCCGAAAACGGCCGACAGCAGGAACATACGGCTGAGCCGGTAGGTGAACTGCCAGGCCGCGGCCGCCGGGTTGACTATCAGGCTGAACAACATCAGCCCGCCCACCGTGTCCAGGTTGACCGTGACCGTGGCTCCGCAGAGTACAAGCAGAAGATAGTAGACCAGCTTGTCCCGGATACCGACGGCGGCCGCCAGGGCGCGGGAAAACATCACCGCCTTGAATTCCTTGTACAGCAGGGCGACCAGGGCCAGGGTGACCGCGGTGACGACCGCCATCCGCAGGACGTCCCCGGCCGAAAGCAGCAGGATGTTGCCCCAGATCAGGCCCATCATTTCGTTCTTCGGTTCCGGCGCCAGGCCGATCCCCATAAACGCCAGGCCCATCATCAGGGAGAACAAGATCCCCAGCGAGATGTTGGGGTTCATTCGGCTGCGGTCGGTCAGCGGGCCCACCACCAGCGAGCAGGCGATCGCCACGGTAAATCCGCCGGCCAGCGGGTCAAATCCGGCCAGCAGGGCGAACACCGCTCCGGCCATCGCCGCATGCGACATGGTCACGCCGATAAACGGGATCCCCATGCAGACGATGAAAACCCCGATCATCGAACAGCTCACCCCGCAGAGCAGGCTGGCGGCGAGAGCGTTGCGGAAGAAAGCGAATTGCCAGAGGTCGGCCAGTTCCACTATCCGATTGTCCTGTTGAAAAGGTAATGCCTGCCGGCGCGGACTTCCACGTCCACCGGGTATCCGTAAAGACCGGAAAGAGTTTTCGAAGTGAGAAGCTCGCCGGCGGCTCCGGCTCCGGCCAGCCGGCCTTCCCGCAGGAGCGCCACTTTGGCGCACTCCGGGGGCAGGATCGGAATTTCGTGGGTGATCACGATCACGGTCAGCCCCTTGTCGCGGTGCAGGCGGCCCACCGTGGTCATGAATCCGGCGGCGGCGCGCGGGTCCAGGTTGTTCGTGGGCTCGTCCAGGATCAACAGCTCCGGCTGCTGTGCCAGGGCGCGTGCCAGCTGCGTCAGTTGGCGCTCCCCGCCGGAAAGGCTGCCCAGCGGCCGGTCGAGCAGGGGCAGGAGGCCCAGCTCCCGGGCGCAGTTTTCAGCGACCTCCCGGTCTTCGGCGGTGAGCCGCTGGAACAGCCCCCGCCGGCCCGCCCGAGCCATCAGGATCACTTCCCGGGCCGAAATCGGGAAGCCCTCGTCGATCGACAGGTTCTGCGGCAGGTAGCCGATCCGCCGGCGCAGGCCGGTGAGCGGCCAGTTTTCGATTCTCCGGCCGAAAACCTCCAGTTCGCCGGGGCCGGCCGGCAGGAATCCCAGCACGGCCCGGACGAGGGTGGTCTTGCCGGAGCCGTTGGGCCCGGCGATACCCCAGAATTCACCCCGGCCGATGGCGAGGTCGATTCCACTGAGGATCGTGGCCTCACGCAGCCTCACATAGAGCGAGCGCGTAGTGATTACCTGGTCCGGTAGCGATGTCATGTCGATTCAGCGGGTTAACGAACGATGTGGAGGACGGCCTGCTGAGGATAATCAGCCCGGGGCGGTTCTGTCAAGGCAGATCGCCGCTTTTGGCCCGGGCGAGCAGGTCGATGTTGTCGAGCAGGAGGTCGATGTAGGTCGGGTTCCGGTCGTTGGTGCCGGGGAAATTGCTGAGGATGGCCGCAGGCAGGCCGGTCTGCCGGGCCAGGGCCAGCGCCACCGCCTCGCCCCCGCTCTGCAGGTTGCCGGCGATGAAGCTGGCCTTTTCGCTGCCGGCCGCACCGATCAGCCGGGCCAGGCTCCGGACGCTCAGCTCGTCGGAAGAGTTGCTGAAACTCGCCGCCACCTCGATCCCGGCCCAGCGCAGGAACGGCTCCTGCATATCCGAACCCAGCACCACGGTGCCGGCCAGAGCGGCCTGCCGGATTTTTTCACGCGCCGCCGGTTCAGCCAGCCCGATCCGGGCCGTGGCGGCTTCGACGTTCCGGCGGAATGCGGCCTCCGACTGCGGGTAGTGGCGGCTGAGGATGCCGGCGATCTTTTCCAGGGCCCCCAGATAGACACTGGGGATCATCAGATGGCCCTCGGGTACGAGAACCTCGATCACCAGCCTCGGGTTCTGGGCGGTCAGCTTGTCATCCAGGTAAGCCTGGAAGTCGTGGCGGATCACCAGCCCGGCGCTCGCGATCCCGGCGGCGTCCTGCGGCCGGATGTCAAAATGGCCCGGGCACGAGCGGGGCGGGATCAGCACCCTGGCCTCGACTGCATCCCCGGCCACCAGCTCCAGCATACTGCCGATCATGCTGGTAGTGGCGAGCACCACCGGCCGGTCCGCCGCCCTGGCCGGGGTCAGGAAGGCCAGCAGCGGGAACCAGGCTGCAATCAGGACAAGCGGTTTTTTAAATGATTTCGGCAAGAGCGCTCCGGAAATCCGCGGGTATTCAGTAGTCCACTGTCAGCCCGAAAAACAGGGTCGCGCCGGGCATCGGGTAGCCAGGCAGGTACTCGTAGTTCGTACCGGTCAGGTTCTCCACGGCCAGGAAGAGCTGGCTGCCGGCGTGCGCCGCGCCCGGCTCGCTGATATAGTAGGCCAGCCTGGCGTTGGTCACCACGTAGGAACCGGTTCTGGGAATGGCGGATACCGGCACGGTCGAGAGCGGAGTGAAACGCGCATTGGTGACGTACCGGTCGTCGACCGCGGAGAGGTCCAGGCCGAGCTGCCATCTGCGCAGGAAGCGGAAATTGCCTCCCAGGTTGACCGTATAACCGGGCATCTGCGGCATGGTTTCCGGGTCCTTGCCCAGGAGTGTCAGCCCGCCGAACAGCGACACCTGATCCACCGGCGACCACGACACCGAAACCTCGAACCCCGTGATTTCGTAACGGTCCACGTTGGCGAACGACGGCGGCGGAGGCGGCGGCGCGATGAAGCGGATCCTGTCCCGGCCCCGGTCGTGGAACAGGCTCAGGTCGAAACTCACGCGCTGGCTGGGGTTCAGCTTCAGACCCAGTTCATAATGGTTGACCCGCTCCGGCTTCAGGTCCCGGTAGGAATCGGTGGTGTAGTGCCAGGCCACGTTGTAGAACCAGACCGAATAGACGCCGGCGTAATTGAAGCCGCGGCTGTAGTTGGCGTAAAGGTTCCAGCGGTTGTTGCCCAGGGTCAGGCCCGCCTCCGGGGCCGCTTCGTCGTCGAAAACGTTGTGGCGGTTGTAGCGCAGGCCCGCACTCGGTACCAGGGCCACCCCGTTGTCGAACGTGATCGAGTGCCGAAGGCCGGCGTAGACGGCGGTATTACTGAAAAACTCTTCCGGCAGGCGCAAGTCCTTGGCCGGGTCAGCGTGTTCTTCCCAGACTTTGCCGCCGTAGCGGTCGTAGTCGAAGCCGAGAGTGAGTTCGGTGGCCGGGCTCAGCATCAGGTTCTGCTGCGCGCGCAGTCCGCTGTTGAACCAGTCGGTGCGGGTATTGAACCGGGCGCCGGCCTGGTCGGTCTGCTCCCAGTTGATCTTGCCGGGATCGGCGTAGAAGCGCACGAAGCCATTGGTGCGGTCGTTCTGATTGGCCAGGGTCAGGTTGAGGGTGAAGTCCTGGTTGTAGTAGCGGTTGCGCTGCTGGAGAGGCCCGCCCATTGGCCCGGGATCATCGGCCCAGTTGTCGGAGGCGGAAACGATCGCATAGGCGTCCCAGTTTTCGCTGAACCGGTAGCCGGCCCGGCCCCAGTAGTTGCGTATCTGACCGTCCGCGTTCCTGCGCTGGCCGTCGCTGCCCTTGGCCGCCCCGCCGAAATAATAGTCGAAGTTATTGCGCCGGCCGCCGTGGTTGAAGCTGAGGCTGTAGGTATTTTCCTGGCCGCCCACCGCGGTCAGGTCGGTCCGCTGGCCCTCGCGGTGCATCCGGCGGGTGGTGAGGTTGACTGCGCCCAAGGTCATGTTCCCCAGCCGCACCGGCTGCGGCGATTTGTAGACGTCGATACTCTCGATCCGGTCCACGCTCAACAGGTCCATCAACGGGTGGGTCCAGATGCCGACGAACTTAGGCACGCCGTCGACCATGGCCTGAATGTCAGCACCGGGCCGGTTGGACCCCTGGCCGCGGATGAATATCGCCCCGCCCTCGGCGCCGCCGTAGCTGCCCACCAGGTTGTAGCGGGAGATAGTGACACCGGGGACGCGCCGCAGGGCGGAGGGCAGGTCGAGGGCGTTGAGGTC
>JAZDIG010000348.1:0-5481 GCA_043805105.1 Candidatus Glassiibacteriota bacterium
CATCTCGAGATTCGCGGTTTCGGCACGTTCAAGGTCAAGAATCACAAGGCCCGTAAGGCGCGAAACCCCAAAACCAATGAAGAAGTAACGGTTCCCGCCCGCAAGAAAGCGGTGTTCAAAGTTTCCAAAGAACTGAACAGCCTGCTTAACTGATTTCGCCTTTCATCTCCGGGAAATTTCAGCCAAACCAGCGACCCCGGCGGGCCGCCGCGCCTAAGGTCGTATTGCAAGCCCGGCGGATCGAGCCGAACGAAGAAATAAGCCTGCCCACCCGACGATTTTCCCTGTCAAAATACGCCTGCCGGCCGGTCACCGGCCCGCGACCGCGGCAACCAGCGCCCGCCGCAGATTGAAAAGCTCCTCGACTGTCAGACCGGAGAACGAAAGCCTTGCCGCCTGAGGGTCGTCCGCCCAGCGGGCGAGCGCCTTGCGGACCATCTCCCTGCTCCAGCCCGGCCTGGCCGCCAGCAGGTTCAGGTATTCCACGTCCTGCTGGGCGCGGCGGATCACCTTGAGCCTTACCCCGGCCAGGGGACCGGGATAATTCTTTCCGCTGCGGGCATAATTGGTTCCGGGATAGAACACCGCCAGGTCGCTGGGCCTGAACCAGCCCTCGCCGCGCAAACTGTCCCAGTAAGGCAGGTCGCCGACAGAACCGATCGCCCAGTGGCCGAAAAAGCTCGTCTGCATCCGGATCAGCTTATCGGCCACTCCGGGGCCGCCGCCGTAGCTCCAGTACTTCTCCCCGGGAATGCGCTTCATGCGGTAGCTGGCGGTGGAGGCGAAATCGAAAAGTCCGCTGGAATTCCACAGGTTGCAGATTCCATCCCAGAGGCCGCGGGTCATTTCCGGCTGGGAAACATCGGTGCGGAAATGAGCTTTCACCTTGCCCGGTTGCGATAGATCGTAGCCTTTTTTGACCAGGCCCAGGAAGAAGCGGTTGGCGTCATAATCATCGTAGTCCACCGGCTCGTCCAGGAGCCAGAAAGAACTGCCCCGGCCTTCGTTGCGCATCCCGAAAAAGCCGGTCTTGAAATAGTACTTGTTGTTGAAATAAGTCTGGAAACTGGTCCCGGTGAATCCCTGCTGGCGGAAATGTTCGAAGAACTGCCTGGCTACCGACACCATCCCCTGCTGGAATTCAGGGTCGAAAGCCTCCTCGAGCGGACGCGAAGTCCTGGCCCAGGCGGTGTACTGGCCGCGATCGCGCAGATCGGCCCAGTCTTTATAGTACTTTTCGATGGGCAGGGGCCAGTTTTCGTGGAACGGCAGGTACATGTGCTCCAGGGGCACACCCGCTCCCGGTCCCCGGTAGCCGGCGCCGGCGGTAAAGGCCCTGCCGTTCAGGTAGCGGGCGAAGCGGCCGTCCCATTCCTTCCAGGAGGCCACCCGGACCTGTGACCCGCTGCCTTCCAAGGGCGGGGCGGCCGTCGGCTGGACGGTTCCGTTCTGAGCGTAGGGCAGGATATTGAGCGTGCCGCGGTGCTGATGGGCCATCTGGTGCGCCAGGCGCTCCAGCTCGAAAAAGCGCTCCCTCTCCCGGTCGATGTCCACGCCCATCAGGCTGGTCAAGCCGTATTCGTAGCCGTTCAGCTCCACGGTCCAGCTTACCGCCTGCGGCATATCTACCGGCAGGACTTCGACTTCGAGGGCGATTCGGGCGGGAGAGGCGAGCTGGTCGGCGGTAACCGAAAGGCTGCCCCGGTAGATACCGGGACCGGCCGCCGGTGGAACGAAAACGTCGATCCAGACCGCCTGGAACTTCTGGGCGGGCCCCAAGTTGTCCATGGTCGGCAGATCGAAAGACTCGTCGAACGGCGGCTCCAGCGGCAGGCAGGCATCTCCGTGCCAGGCCGGCCGGTGATCTTTCTCTTCGACCAGCTCCCACGGCCCGATCTGTTCCTCCGGCCGCGGCTGGACGTCCTGGTACCAGACCCGGAAGCAGGAGATGTTTTCCCCGGCTTTTATTTTTCCGCCGCCTGCCTGCAAGTCAGTGGGAGTCACCCTAATTCCGGTCACTTTGCTCGGCCCGGTCCGGCCGATCACGAGCTGGAAAGCCACGACTTCGCCGCGGGCCGCCTGCAGGCTGACCTTGCTTTCCGCTGCCGACCAGACCGGATTGCTCGCCCTCAGGCCGGGCAGGTCTTCGTAGTTGTCGCCGTCCTGCAGCACGCCGCCGGTCAGCGGATCGACCTTGGTCAGGTCGGAGACCGCCCAGAGCTCCAGCACGTCCCCGAACATGGCCCCGGAGCTTCCGGCCGGGGGCAGTTTCGTCCCGGGCGCCGTAAGCTCGACCTGCGGCTGATGCGGGACAGTGATTTCGACCTGGGAAAAAGGTCCGGGATTGCCCGCCTCGTCCACGGCCCGGACCGCCAGAAAGTAATGGCCCGGGGCCAGGCCCATCACGCGCATTTCCTGGCGGCCGGCCGGCGCCACCGGTCTTGGCAGGCTCCAGAGCGGCAGCCTGGAAGCCCGGGCCCAGTCGGATTCATCCAGCGGCCCGGCGCCCCAGTGCACATCGTAGCCCAGCACCGGTCCGCCGGCCGCGCCGTCATCCGCCGGGGCGGTGAAAGTGAGGTTGACCGAGGGATCGAACGGGTCGGAGCCGGCGACCGCGATCTGCCCAAGCGCTCCGGGCGGCGAATTGTCCCGGCTACCGAGCTCGACTTCCAGGTAAGGCCTGAGCGCGGGGTCCTGGATTTCGCGGGTGAACAGGTAAATGTCCTGGGAGAGGTCGTAGACGTACGGCGTGCCCTCCCCGTGCAGGCTCAGGCCCTCGGCCACCTGCCCCTTGTCATCGGTCAGGACGAGCCCCCCGGCGATACCATTGGCCACCGCCGCCACCTGCCTGGGATCGACCGGGAAGCGCAGATGAAGACGTCCCTCCCCCACCTCTTTCCTCTCGATTTCACGAGGCTCGACGTGCCGGTAGATCAGGTCCGGGTGCGCCCAGCTTACACTGTAGATCCCGCTACCCGGCCACGACCACCAGCATTGTGCGGCGAGTTTAGCCCGGTCAATTGGTTCGACCGCCCACAGCCAGCTCGCTCCGCCCCGGCCGGTCTGGCCGTTGACTCCCCGGCCTTCCTCCCAGTCGGCCAGAACCGTGCAGATCCCGATCCCGTACAAGTCTCCCTTGGCGAGAAACACGTTCAGCCAGGCTTTTTCGACTGTCTGGCCCAGCACCGGCTGCGGGTCGAAGCGGAAGAGGTAGGCCTTGGTCTCGAAACCGGACCAGTTCTGGTTCTGGCGGACCGGGACGGTTACCGACCGGCCGCTGTTGTCCCCGGAATGCCCGCGCTCGCTGGACAGGCCGGCATCGGCGGTCACTTCGAGCCGGACGGTCTGGGCGAACGAAGAAAACGGCAGCAGGATCAAGGCAAACAAGGCGATGGCGGCTTTCATCACTGGTCTCCCGGGCAACATGGTTGGGTATTTACGGATGGTAAGCTTCGGGTGAATTGAAAGCGGTTACGGCAATTTCCGCCGCTCCGGGGACCAATATAATATCAAAGTCAAAATAAATAATACAGATCGTTACATTCACAATTTGGCGGGAGGTTCTTCCAGGCGGTGCAGGCTCCCGGGATGTGTCATTCTAACAAATGCTGTGCCCGTGTCTGCGGCCGGGGTGCGCAAGGCCGGCGGCTGGTTGTCCATCCGATTCCGCTGCTTGTTTACCGAAGTAAAATCCCTTCGGGTGCCTTTTGATTGAACCGCCTGAGGATTTTTTTGTTTTCCGCAGCCGGCCTACAGTTTTAACTTGTCTCAGGCAAACAGACTGTTCACAGTGCTCGACACATTCTCAAGGAGCTTAGCGTGAAACCAACCGCCGCCAGACTGACTCTTTTTACCTGCCTGCTGTTTCTGTCCAGCATAACCAGCCTGCCCGCCCTCGAAATCCCGCTGGCGGCCCGGGAGCTGGAAGGCTACGCCAGACGGGCCGAACCGGTGACTGTGGGAGTGATCCTGCCGCGGGGGGCAGTCGAGGGCCTCGAGGCGTTGCGCGTCCTGGCCCCGGACGGCAAAGCTGTCCCGGCTCAGTTCGAAACCACCGCCACCTGGCCCGACGGGTCGGCCAAATGGCTGCTGGTCGACTTCGCGGCGGATTGCCCGGCCAAAGGAACCTCCCGCTACCTCCTGACCGACCGCTCCGCAGCGGAGCCGCCGGCGACGAAGCTGTCTGTGAGCGAAGAGGCCGAGGGTGTCGTGGTCAGCACCGGGCCGTTCCACTGCCGGCTGAACCGGAAAAACTTCAACCTGTTCGGCGATGTCTGCCTGGACCACGACCGGGACGGCGCTTTTGCCGAAAATGAAAAAGTGAGCCGGGGAGACCGGATCGCGGCGGTGAGCCTGACCGATAACCTGGGCCGCCGTCTGTCCTCCGCCTGGGGCAAGGTGCAGAGCTTCGAGGTTGAAGCCAATGGTCCGGTGCGGGCCACGGTGGCGATCAAGGGCGAGATTGCCGACCAGGACGGCCTGGGCCGGCTCGACTACACGGCCCGGCTCAACTTCTACGCCGGCACCGGTTTCGTCCGGGTGTTCTTCACCCTGGCCAACCACCACCCCACTTCCGTCCTTAATGACAAAAACGACGACAGCCACTGGATCATGGGCCGGCCGGGCAGCGAATTCTTCGACGACTTTTCCCTTTCCTCCCGGCTCGGGTTTGACGGCCCGGTTGTCCTGTCGGTGGGCGACGGCTCCCGCGACCTCCTCGACCGGGTGGTGCTCACCGCCGAGGGTGGAATTTACCAGGAGTCATCGGGGGGCGAACACTGGTTCAACCGGATCCACATGAACCACGAAATGGTGATCCCCATGCAATTCAGGGGAGCCAAGACTTTTCTGGGCGAGGTCGAACCCTACCAGGTGGACCGGCCGGATGCCTGGCTTCACGTGGCCGACCGCCGGTTCGGCCTGGCCGTGGCGGTGCGCTGGTTCTGGCAGAACTTCCCTAAGGCTCTCAGCGCCACTCCCGACGGCACAGTGCGGATCGGCCTCTGGCCCGCCGAATTCCCGGACCTGCACGAGCTGCAGGGCGGGGAGATCAAGACCCACGAGACCGCCTTTTTCTTCCACACCGGCCCCCAGGGCTCGAGCGCAGCGGAAAACCGGATCGCCACCGTGATGGCCGCCTTCCATCATCCGCTGTTCGTGCGCGCTCCGGCCGAAAGCTACATCGCCGGCGGATTTTTCAACGATGCGGTCACCTATGACCCAAAGAGTTTTCCCGGCTACGAAAGGCTGATGCAGTGCGGGATCAGCGCCAGGCCGCGCAACCTCATGTATGACATTGACGAGCACGACGAGTACGGCTGGCGCAACTGGGGCGACACCCCGGCCCGCAACGAATACGATGAATCCGGCGGGCCGCACACCGGACGGCTGGCCGCCAGCCACTTCAACCACGAGTACGACCACGGCTACAGCATGCTCTTCCACGGCCTGCGCACCCTGGACGCCGCCCCCGAGCTGGCC
>JAZDIG010000349.1:0-5410 GCA_043805105.1 Candidatus Glassiibacteriota bacterium
ACGTGCTGATGCTGGTGCGCTGGACCCTGCCCCGCTTCCGCTACGACCAGTTGATGAATTTAGGCTGGAAAATCCTGCTGCCGCTGGCTTTCGCCAACATCATCGTAACCGCGGCAGTGGTAATGCTGTTAAAATGACAGGGAATTGAAGGGAACCGATGGCGATTACGGTAAAAAAAATAGATACGAAACCCCGGCTCACTTTCCTGGAGCGCATCTACATCTGGGAAATCCTCAAGGGCCTCTGGATCACCAACCGCCATTTCGTAGTCAACCTCAACCGTCACATCCTGAACGCGGTGGGGATCAAGACCAAAAGAAAGGGCGCGGTGACTATCCAGTACCCCGAGGAGCACCGGGGCTACCACCACCGCCTGCGCACGCTGCATTACCTGACCAAGCGGGAGGACGGCAGCCCGCGCTGCGTGGGCTGCATGATGTGCGAAACGATCTGCCCGGCCCACTGCATTTACATCGTGGCCAAAGAACATCCCGATCCCAACGTGGAAAAGCAGGCGGCCAAGTTCACGATAGACATGGGCAAGTGCGTGTACTGCGGGTTCTGCGTGGAGGCCTGCCCGGAGGATGCAATCCGCATGGACAGCGGCCACCTCGAAATCTCCGACTACAGCCGCCAGGGCATGCTGTACGACATCGACCGGCTGCTGGCGAATAAGCATGACCCGAGTCCGTACAAGGATTACGGGAAGTACAAGGAAGAATACCCCTGAAAGGCCGGGGACCCGATAAAGCAGGCAAATTTCCGTACACCCCGAGGGGCGGTTCGCGAACCGCCCCTGCTTATTTTTGTCCGAATCGACCAACAAAAGGCAGGCGGACGTGCTGAAGAAAAAAGAAGAGGCCTTGGTCCATCAACCGGGTCCCGGCGTGACCCGCAGGCTGCTGAATCATGGGGGCAGGCTGATGGCGGTGGAGTTCCATTTCAAGTCCGGCACGGAAGTCAAGCTGCACACTCACCCGCACGAACAGATCAGCGTCTTTCTGAAGGGCTGCTTCGAGGCTGAGGTGAATGGGAAAACTGTCATTGTCGAACCGGGCGACAGCTGCTACTGGGCTCCCGGCGTGCCCCACGGGGTGAAGTGCCTGGAGGACGGCGTCATCCTGGACGTCTTTACTCCCATCCGCGAAGACTTTCTCCCCGGAGACTCTTCTTAGCTTACTTCCCCGCCCCTTCCAGAATAGCCTTTACCGCCGGATTCGGGTTCGTGATGTCGTCTGTTGACCTGACCGTTATAGTCGGGACAGCGCCCAGGTCCTGGTGCAGCTTCATTCGCAGCTGTTCCGCGGGCGTCCGGCCGCTCAAGGCGGTGTAGCCGAATGAGCGGCACCACCTGCCGAACAGGAACTCATCCAGCGGGCAGGTCACCAGCCGCTCCAGGCCCTCGGTGTTGCTCTGCCAGCTTTGGTACAGATGGACCTGGGAGAAAGCCTGGTCCTGCATAGTGATTTCGTTGCGGCCCTCCCCTCCCACTGCCAGGCCATTGCCCAGGCTCCCGATCAGCGACTCCAGCCGTTTCATGCCTTCGGTGGGCGTGGTGTTTTCCACCAGGCCGTTCCGGACGTTCCAGGAGCAGAGGGTGACGTCCAGGAAGACTATTTCGAGCTGGAGTTTCTGCGCCGCCGGCAGGATGTTCTCCGCCAGGATCGAGCGCCACATAGCCAGGCCCGGATGGATCTTCACCATGGTTTTCTTGTCCCGGTGCCGCATCCGGGCCGCGTTGGATTCGGGCACGGGCTTGGTCGAACCCTGGTACCAAGCCCAGCCCTGGACCCTGCCGGTTTCGATGTCCCGGTACTGGAAGTCGCGCAAGTAATTGTAAGCCGGATTGGTGGGGTCCATGTCGATCGAGTTGAAATGCGGCATGGCGTGGAAACCCATGGCCCGGGCTTTCCGGAGGAACTGTTCCCCCTGCGCGCTCGGCTGGAATGTCGGGTAGTTTTCATCGTAGGGGTCGCTGCGCCATTCGGAGACATGCATAAGCACCCGTTCCGGTTTTACCTTGGCAGCCAGGGCATCCAGCAGGGCCGGGTCGCTGTGCACCCAGCTCAGCGCCAGACTGACCCCGTCCACCCAGGCGGGACGGACTTTATTCTCCAGATTGTAGGCCTGGGCCAGCCAGTCGCGGTAGACCGTGGCGGGCGCTTCCCAGCCGCCATCGTAGACGTTGACCCGCCAGGCCAGGCCGCCGGCGCCCAGGTTTTCATCGACCGGCCCGTAAGCCTCGGTCTCGAAACCCAGACAGCGGTCGTCTCCCGGCATTCCTACTTGCAAGGACTTGTAGCGGAAACGGTTATCCCGGCAGTGGACCCAGAACCCGCCCTTGCCGCTCTGCAGAATGACCAGGCCCGCCTCCCAGGCGTGCGGCCAGTTCCAATGGCTGTTCCTCACCAGCGGCTCCTCGAACGGGAGGCGCACTCCCTGGAAGAACGGCGCCACCAGTTCGAGTCCGGGTTTGATTCCGGCCAGGACCCAGCGGCAGGCCCTGAGCCCGGGCCGGGAAGCGTACCCGCTGGGCTCGATCACCAGATCGCCGATTTCCGGGTCGGCGGACACGGCGATAACCGCATCCCCGTACCACGATTCGATCCGGACGTGGACCAGATTGTCGTTAATCTGGATGCACCTGAACCGGTCGCCGATTTCGTTGCCCAGCGACACCGCCTCTCCCCTGCGATAGATAAGCTGTAGGGCCTGCTTCTGGTCGGCGGAGGCGCTGACCAGTTCGGCGCCGTCCGTTTTGCGGACCAGGGACACTATCAGCCCCCGGTCCAGCACGGCTTTCAGGGTTTTGGTTTCGACCCGCACGAGGTTGCCCTCGGCGGTTACCATGCCGGCCGCACACGCACGGTCGAACCGGACCAGAAGGCCGGCCAGCAGAACCAGGAGAATTCTGATCAGACCAAGGAAATTCCCCGCCGAAGCGGAAAGTTCGCGAGCCATTTTCAGCTCCATTTACAGGGTTCGAGAATGAAAAGATTTTTGGTAGAAGTAATTTGAATGGACTACCAGGGAATATACCAACAGGCGAATCCAGGGCAAGAGTGCCGTAGGCGGGAGAAGTCGCAACGGTTCGTCGGTCAGGCGGATAAGCGGGTTCGACCCTGAAGTTTTGACCGCACTTATTACTTGATCAGGACCGCCAGGGCCGTGGTAAACCGGTCTATCGCCTGATCGAACTCCGGCTGGCTCTGTTCGCGGTTGAGGTTGAGCTTGAGGACCAGGTTGCCCTGGAGGTCATTGACCCACATCGCCATGTTTTCCAGGGCGGTATTGCTGCTGTTTTCGATTTCGGCGGTGGCGAACAGGGCGAACTGCTTGCCTTTGGCTTTTTCCGGCAGGACGTAGATTCTGCCGATAATGAGATCGACAAAGCGCTTGGTCTCCCAACTCATGGTCCAGAAGCGGGCCGGCGTGCCCACGATTATGGTGTCATAGCTCAGCACCTCGCGCCAGTCGTCCTTGCCGAAATCCTCCACCCGCGCCAGCCTGACTGTAATCCCCGCGGCAGTCAGGTTATCGTAGATCCGCTGGGCGGCGATCCTGGTGTTCCGGTCGAGCGGCGTGGGGCTGGTGATCGCCTCCAGGGCGTCCGGGTCCTTGATGTCGGTAATTGTCTGGAACGGCTCCCCGGAGCTGTAGACCAGGAGGACCTTTTCTTTCGGCGTGTTTTGCGGCGCCTGGGCCTGGGACAGTGACGGCAGCGCAAGCAGCAGAGCGGACAGGACTGCCAGTCGGAAAAGCATGTTCACCTCTATGGGTTTTGTCGGGTGGATTTGCTGTACAGTTAATCTCTCATATAAGTGTCCCGGATAATAATATTTATTCCAAAACCTGCCAGCTTGTAAAGGCAAGAGTGAAGCCGAGCCGGTTGCATAAAAAAGGCCGTCCTCCCGGGCGGCCTTTTTTATGCAAATTTTTCTCTATTTCTATTTTTCCTTCTTTCTCGTTTCTGAAAATGATCTGCTAAAATATTTTTACAGGCAACTTAACTTCATAATAGACCTGCCACCATCTTCTCCAATGACAGTAAGGTCTCTCCCGCAGGGCAGCTTTGTCCTGGGATAGTAATAGAGCCTTCCATCCACGGTTATGCGCGGGCCATCCGTCATATCCTCGGTAAAAAACCTGACCCGGTAATCTTTTGCAAAAATGACATCGGCTCTAACAGAACCTTCGGGCAAGGAGCCAGAATTGGCGGGAAGGGACGCCGATGCCGCTCCACCATCGCAACTCAATTTTAAAATGGCCATGCCGCCATCTTCTCCAACTACGGTAAGGTCTCTCCCGCAGGGCAGCTTTGTCCTGGGATAGTAATAGAGCCTTCCATCTACGGTTATGCGCGGGCCATCCGTCATATCCCTGGTAAAAGACCTGACACGGTAATCCTTTGCTAAAATGATATAGGCTTCAACAAAACCTTCGGGATTGGCCGTTTCAAGCTCAGTATAGGAATCAGCGGCCTGAGCTGATGTTGAAGTTAAAATATTAGCCGAGTCTTTGCCGCAACCCAGAGAAAAAACGAGGAGAAGTACTGGCACTGACAAGTTCTGGAATTTGTTAAAATACTTTTTCATCTTGCACTCTCCTTTTAGATCAGAAACCGGAATCCCGGCAGCATCATGGAGAAACGGTGCTCAAGAGCTTATGTACTTCCGTTTTCTATCTTAACGGATAGTTAAGGCGGAAATTTTTATTTAGTTATTGTGATAAAACTTTTTCATTCTGTCAAGTGCTGCTTACATATATTTCCAAAACTTTTACCGTTTGCTTTCTCGCCTCATTCATGACGTAGGTTTTCTCTAATTGTTCTTTCATGAATATTAAGCAGCAGGCCTGGACCGGCTGCATAAAAAAGGCCGCCCGGACGGACGGCCTTTTACATCCAAATGTTTTCTTCTTTTACTTCTTCGTCTTCTTTTTCACCGGCTGGAAAGCCAGGTCGGCGAACTCCGGCAGGGGGCCCACCAGCGGCTTGAGGTACTTGACGAATGCCTCGGTGACCCACATACCGCTCTTGTCGATAAATTCGTCCGGCATGGGCTTGGCTTTCACGGCGACGTCTGCAAGTTTGGCGGTGCCGAGTTCGGTGCGGTAGTGGCCGCGGCCGTCGCTGCCGCGCACGATTGAAACCATGAGGCCGGTCTTGCCCGAGCCGGCCAGCTCCACGGCCCGCTTGCCGCAGGCATAGGCTTCCTCGCTGTCCAGGGCGCTGGCGCGGTCATTGGCGCACATCTGCAGGCTTTCCACCACCTGGAATTCGCCCCGCCAGCCTTTGAAACGGTCGCCGATCATCTTGTGAAGCTGCATGGCCGCGCTGGTGCCGCCCATCGCGCCGAACTCCACGTTGCCGAACTTGTCCGCGGTCTGGCTGGCCGACACCGGCGTGCCA
>JAZDIG010000350.1:0-5351 GCA_043805105.1 Candidatus Glassiibacteriota bacterium
TCCGCCCCGTTTGGGCAGCCCCTTCATGGTCAGTATCCCCATCCCCGCTTCGCGCGCTTTTTTGGCCGCTTCGAGGAAAACCGGGTTGGAGGCATCGCTGTAGCCCATCAGGGTGACGTGGTACCAGCCGAGCTCCCGGGAGCGGTCGAGGATCGTGGACATATCGTTGTGGCAGGCATAACCCATGAACCCGCACTTGCCGGCTTTCCTGGCCTTTTCAAAGTTTTCCGGGACTGAGTCGTTGCTGACATCCGCCAGGCTTTCGACCGGCGGGACGAGCATTTCGACGTAGTCGGTGTTGAGGACCTTGAGCCAGCGGTCGAGCTCTTCCGGGCGGGCCTTGAGCGCGATCACCACTTTCTGGCGGTGGGTCTTCAGCACCTTACCGAACGCCTCGATGCTGCGGCCGTTGGTGTAATAGGGCGAGGTATGGATGAAGTTGATGCCGCTGTCGATGGCCCGCATCAGTACGGTCGGCTCGCTGGTCTGGATGCCGCCGAAAGCGATTTTGGTCACCTTGAGGCCGGTGTTGCCGAAAACCGTGGCGGGCAGGCCGTTGACTGTCAGCTCCTGGGCCGCGGCCGGCCCGGCCAGGGCGCCCACCGCAGCCGCGCCCACTGCGGCCGCCGCGCTTTTCCGGATAAACTCCCTCCGGTTGATCCTGCTGTCCTTCCGTCCGGTCACAGACTGGTCAGGCATGAAACCTCCGCGAAGAGATAGGGCTTATTTGCATTTGAAGGCAAATATTAAGGATGCAATGAAGGTGATTCTGTTAAATCCCCCCTGCCCCCCTTTGCTAAAGGGGGGGGGCCGCCTCCCCCTTCGGAGAAGGGGGATTGAGGGGGATTTGATAAATTGTTTTCAATTGTTACCGCTTTATATTTGCTATCAAATTGGGCTTACCGGTCATGGCAAGCTCAATGACACTGATTTTCAATATGACGCTGGGGCATGAAAGAGTTAACGCGGGAAACAGCAAGAATGATACAAGATTATCAAGCGCGGGTCAATACTCCCGGCCGAGCCCATAGACCACCGCCGCCAGGGTGCGTCCCACCGCCTCGAGGCTGGCGGCCGAAAGCTTGTCCGGGGTGTCGGCCTGAGTGTGCCAGTAGGGCAGGCCCATCTGGATGATGTCGATGCAGGGGATGCCGGCCTGAAGCAGCGGGTAGTGGTCATCGATCACACTTGGCCCAAGCTGGCGGACGAAAATCCGGCCGTAGCCCAGCCGGTCGGCGGTGTCCCAGACCAGTTGCACCTGGTCGCGCACCCAGCTCCAGGAATTGCCCTCGTAGGGAAAGCTGGCCTGGGAGTCGCCCACCATGTCGAGCAGCACGCCGAGAGCCGGCCGGTAGCCGCGGGCCGCGGCGGCGAACCGGGTGGAACCCAAGAGGACGTCGGTCATGGCGTAAAAGTCGCCGTAGTCCTCGCCATCGAAGAGCACGATGTCCACTCCCACGTCCGGCGGATTGTCGCCGAAAATCCGGGCCAGCTCCACCAGCACCGCCGCTCCGCTGGCGCCGTCGTTGGCTCCCGGGATCGGCAGGTCGCGGCTGGCCGGGTCCGGGTCGTGCTCGGCGCGCGGCCGGGTGTCCCAGTGGGCGCAGAGCAGCACCCGGCGGCTGGCGGCGGGATTGAACACCGCGCCGATATTGGTCAGGGACAGGGTGTCGCCCGCGCTGGTGACGTGTACCCACTGGTCGGACCAGACCGAATCGGCAGACTGACTTAATTGTCCGGTCAGGTAGTTCCGGCAGGCGGCGTGGCCGGCGGTTCCCGGCACCCGCGGCCCGAAACCGACCTGCGCCCGGACGTGTTCGAGCGCCCGGCTGCCCTCGAAGGCGGCGTAAGCCTCGGAACCCGGCTGTTTCGCATCGCTGCAGCCGCCGGCGCTCAGAAAGATCGCCAGCATCAGGACTGCGAACTTCAACTCTTTTTCCTCTCCACCACGGTGTTTTTCAGGTACCGGCGGTCGTTGCGGTTGGGATAGTCGGTGTTCTGATGCAGGCCGCGGCTCTCTTTTCTCATCTGCGCGCATTTGATGATCAGGTTGGCCACGGTCACCAGGTTGCGCAGTTCCACCAGGTCCGGGTTGAGCGGCGAGTTGCGGTAGAACTTTTCGGTTTCGGTCGAAAGGGTCTTGAGCCACTTGCGTGCCTCGGCCAGCCGCTTGTCGCTGCGCATGATGCCGACGTAGTCCCACATGGTGAGGCGCAGCAGCTGGCGGTCGTGGGCGATGAAAACGCCGTCGTAATCGAGAGTGCCCACCTTGCCATATTCATAGACACTGCGGTCCGGCGCTTCCGCGGGAAGCTCGTCCAGGAGCTGGATGGCGGTGCGGCAGGCGCGGTTGGCGAAGACCACGGCTTCCAGCAGGCTGTTGCTGGCCAGGCGGTTGGCGCCGTGCACTCCGGTGCAGGTCACCTCTCCGGCGGCCAACAGCCCCTCGATGTTGGTCCGGCCGTCGATGTCGGTCACGACTCCGCCGCAGACGTAGTGGGCCGCGGGCACCACCGGGATCGGCTGGCGGGTGATGTCGAGTCCCCGGGAGAGACATTCGGCAGTGATGTTGGGAAAGCGCTCGCGGATCACTTCCGGCTGGATGGGCGAGAGGTCCAGGAGCACGTTCCGGTCCCCGGACAGTTTCATTTCACGGTCGATCGCGCGGGCCACCACGTCCCGCGGAGCCAGGCAGCCCATGGTATGGTAGCGCTCCATGAACGTGCTGCTGTCCAGCCGGCGCAGGATAGCCCCCTCCCCCCGCACCGCCTCGCTGATCAGAAAGGCTTTTTCATCGCCGGAGTAGAGCGTGGTGGGGTGAAACTGGATGAACTCCATGTTGGCGATCTGCGCCCCGGCGCGCCAGGCCATGGCAATCCCGTCCCCGGTGGCGATCGAGGGGTTGGTGGTATGCAGATAGACCTGGCCGCAGCCGCCGGCCGCCAGCAGGGTGATCCGCGAGACGAAGGCTTTGACGCTGCCGGTGGTCCGGTCCAGGGCGAAAGCGCCGATACAGCGGGTTCCGCCGCCGGTTTCGCTGCGGGTGATCAGGTCGACCGCGATGTGGTTTTCGAAGACCGTGACGTTGTCCCGCTTTTTCAGCTCCTCCAGCAGCGCCCGTTCGACCTCGCGGCCGGTGAGGTCATCGGCGCGCACGATCCGCCGGCGCGAATGGCCGCCCTCGCGGCCCAGGGACAGCTTCTCCGGGTGGTTCTTGTCGCGAGTGAAGCGCACGCCCCAGCTGTTGAGCTCCTTTACCCCCTGCGGACCCTCCCGGACCAGCACGTCCACCGCCTTCATGTCGCTGAGCCCGACTCCGCATTCGATCGTGTCCTGGATGTGCAGTTCGAAGCTGTCGCTTTCGTCCTGGACCGCGGCTATCCCGCCCTGGGCGTAGTTGGTGTTGCTTTCGTAATTCTCTTTCTTGGTGATGAGGATCACGTCCCCGTACTGGCAGGCCTTGAGCGAGAAGGATAGCCCCGCGATCCCGCTGCCGACTACCAGGAAATCGGTCTGGAATATGTTGGTGGGGCCGGGGTGGTACATGCGTCTGCGGCCGGTCCCGCCGTTGGAATGTTTCGATTCAGCCATTCAGGTTTTCCTTTCGACTTGTATGGCGTAAAATTCGACTTGGCGATTATTCCGATTCGAACCAGGATTATTCAAAAATTTTTCCGTTCAAGTTTTTTGCAGGGGCGCAAATGCGGGTGCGCCCAATTACCATAGAGGAATTCCCGAACACCGGGCGGACACAGGGGTCCGCCCCTACGGAGATTTATGATAATTATAGAATTATCCAGTTTTATACCCCCACCGGATCAAAATGTAGCGCCGGATGATCTCTTTCAAGGTTTTTCCGGCTGGCCGGGGAGTCGGTCGAGCAGGCGGTCGAGGCTGCCGGGCTCTTCTTCTTCCAGGTCGAGGCAGAGCACGAGGCAATCGGCTCCCACCAGGCGCGGATCGAGCTTGACCGCGTCCTTTTCGGTAGTGACCAGATGCGCCTTCATTTCACAGGCCGTGGCGGCGAGGTTTAGCTGGTCGGCTTCGCTGTAAGGGTGGTGGTCGCCGAAAACGGCCAGATCGAACCGGCCGGGGCCGAGCCGGACCAGGGTTTCGCGGAAAGCTTCCGGGTCGGCGATCCCGCAGAAAGCCAGCAGCCGCCGGCCCGCAACCGCCTCGTCAGGGCCCGCGCCGCCGAGCCAGCCGTCCAGTCTCACCAGGCTGGTCACTCGGCGGCGCAGGTAGATCACCTCCAGGCCCAGGGCCCAACGGGGGAGCTTTATCCGGCCAGCCCCGGGGCGGTCTCGGATCACCACCAGGCCAGCGGCCCGGCGGGCCGCCCGGCCCGGCTCGCGCAGGTATCCGGCCGGAAGCAAGTGGCCGGTGGCCTCCAGCAGCGCGGGAGTGGAGCCGAGCAGGTCGAGATGGCGGCCCAGCCTCCGGTGGCCGAAACCGTCATCCAGAACCAGGGCCCGGGCGCCGGTCCTTTCCACCGCGGCGCGAGCTGCCCGGACCCGGTCGGCGGATACGACCACCGCAACCTCCGGCAGGGAGCGGGCAACCAGCGCCGGTTCATCGCCGGCCGAACGGGCGAGCCGGGCGAGGCTTTCAGCAGAAACCTCGCCGGGTGGGATTATCAGCGGAGCCTCCCTCCGGCCGGCTTTTGCCCGGTAACCCCGGGAAATAACAGCGGGAGCCAGACCCCTGGCTGCCAGCCGGCGGGCCAGCTCCACCGCCAGCGGGGTTTTGCCCGCTCCCCCGGCAAAAAGGCTGCCGGCGCAGACCGTGGGCACGGCCGGCGGAAAGCTTTTCACCAGGCCCGCGGCGTAGAGCCGGTCCCGGAACCACCAGAGCAGGCGATAGACCATTTCCAGTGGAAAAAGCAAGATGACGAGTGGTAAATACGGGCTGAAGTCGCTCCTGCGGCGGAAGAATCCCGCCGCGAAACGGGAAAGAGCCGGCCGCCGGTCGAACAGGGGCGGCCGGGCCAGGTCGTCGCAAAGTGCCGCCATCCGGTCGATCGCCTCTCCCAGCCGGGCGGACCATTGCGCCCCGGTACTTTCATCCACCTCGCCCGGCACGACAATCGGTTCGCCGTAGCCTACTGTCATCCGGCAGAAC
The DNA here is from genome assembly GCA_043805105.1 of Candidatus Glassiibacteriota bacterium. Taxonomy (GTDB): domain Bacteria; phylum Gemmatimonadota; class Glassbacteria; order GWA2-58-10; family GWA2-58-10; genus JAZDIG01. The sequence continues at coordinate 5,122 of JAZDIG010000350.1, forward strand.
GGCCTGGGGAACTGGAAGCTGTCCCAGCTGGCGAACTGCCAGAAGCGGCTGTACCCCACGCTCACCGGCACCAGCGGGCAGCCCGAACGGGCGGCGGCGTAAACTGCGCCCGGCTTGGCCACCCGCGGCGGGCCGATGGGGCCATCCACGGTGAGGGCGAGGTCGCGGCCGGAGCCCAGGGCGCGGAGCATGGCTTTCAGGGCCGGGGCCGCTCCCCGGGTGGAGCTGCC
>JAZDIG010000351.1:0-3136 GCA_043805105.1 Candidatus Glassiibacteriota bacterium
TGGACCTCGACCCTTTCGACGTTAAGTCGGTGATTTTCGGCGCGTTCGTCGACTGCGACGGCCGGGAAGAACTGGCGGGCGCAATCAGGATCATCCAGCATTCCGGCTACGGACCGCACCGGACCGAGGTCGAACAGATCATGCGCGAGTGCGGGATGGACTCCCTGCAGGTCGAGAACGGCATAACCTCCACTCTCCCCGCCCTGGAAACTTTCGGTCTCACTGCGGCCGACTGCCGCCGCTATTACCCGGAATTCGGGACGAACCGCAGCGCCGGCCGTCGCCTGGTTTCGAGCCAGATCTTCGAACTCAGCCGCCTGGTGATCCAACGCGATTATCGCTGCCACCGCACGGGGATCGAGCGGAGGCTCTACGAAATGGCGGTGGCCCATTGCTGCGCCCAGGATCCGCCCAGTAACTGGTTCATCATCGCCATCCACCCCTCCAAGGTAATAAAGTACACCCGCTTCGGTTTCATGAACGTCGCCTCGCTGGGGATCAAGTCCTATACCGGCATCGAACAGCCGGCGGCCCTGATGGTCTGGGACCTCCAGCACTACCTTCAGTACCCCAATCCCTTCACCGAAGAGCTTGCGGAGAATGTCCTGCACTACAAATACAGCACGAGCCTGGTCTGCGCCTTCCAGCGCCGGGCCAGAGTCGCTGCTACAGATATCGGGGAGCCGGAGCTGGTTGAGGTAAACTAATCCCACCTACTGCGATACCGGTTGCAGACCTCGGCCCCGACGGTCCCCCAAGGGCGGAATCGAAAGTTCCGCCCTTTTTTTATTGAAGTATCCGGCTGGGAAGATTTAATTATTGGCAGGCCGCGAGGCCGTTGGTTTGATTACAGCGACCGGGGAGTCGATTTCCCCCCCGGCTGACTCTCGCCCAAGATGCTATCCCCGGAGGAAAGATGAAGCGGCTGCACCTGTTTGCCCTGACTCTCGCCATCGTCCTGTACCCCTCGGCATGCGGCACTTCGAGGCAGGCGGGGAGAACCTCCGCCGGAGAAACTCAGGCCTGGGTTCAGAACATCGAAATCCGTGCCTTCCCCAACGCCTTCACCCGGGAGCCCGGGAGCCGCAGAATCGAGCTGGCCGGCCTGGCCGGTGAGTTTCTGTCCGCGCAGGTGGTGGTGAAAAGCACCTCGGCCATCGCCGGACTTTCCGCTGTCCCGGCTGGCCTCCAGGGTCCGGCCGGCTCGATACCGGCTTGGGCCTGCCGGGTACGCTACGGGGCCCTCCTGCCGGTGGACGAAACCCAGATGCTCACGCCCGACCCCCTGCTGGAGGACGGCAGTATCGACGTGCCGGCCAATCTGGCCCAGGCGGTCTGGGTCACCATCCGCGTGCCGGTGGAAACGCCGGACGGAGTCTACGAGGGCCGGCTGGACCTGAAGTCCGCCGACAACCGGGTGAGCGAACGGTTCACGGTGGCGGTCGAAGTGCTGCCGGCAAAGCTGCCCGAGCCGCGCGACTGGGAATACTACGTCAACATCTGGCAGGATCCGAGCGGGGTGGCCGGGGCCCACGGAGTCAAGCACTGGAGCCCGGAGCACTGGGCCCTGCTGGCGAAGTACGCGGATAATTTCGTGGCCCACGGCCTGGACGTGATCACCACCAGTATCGTCTACGACCCCTGGGGCAGCCAGACCGGCTACCCCTACGAAACCATGGTGGAATGGAAGTACCCCGGCCAGTACCAGCCGGGAGGGGCCGGCCGCTTCGAATGGGATTTCAGCGTCTTCGACCGGTACGTCGAGTTGATGACCGGGGCCGGCATGACCGAAAAGATCGACTGCTTCTCCATGGTCGAGGGTCCGTGGATCAACACCAATGCCGACATCCGCTACCTCGACACCGCCGCCGGAACCCATCGCCTGCTCGACCTCACCCTCGGCGATCCGGTCTGGCGCGAAGTCTGGGCCGCCTTCCTGCCTGCCTTCAAAAAACACCTCGAACAAAAAGGCTGGTTCGGCCGGACTTTCCTGGCTTTCGATGAAAAGCCCGAAAAAGAGATGCGGATGATTTACGACTTCCTGATCGTCCAGGCGCCGGACTTCAAGGTCTCGATCGCCGGAGGGTATCCGGGGGACGAGCGGAAATGGTCGGATGAAGTGATCCTGCACTACGGCGAGCTCGCCAGCGAGGAAGCGGCGGCCAGGCAGCGGCCGCTGATCGAAAAAATGCGCGGCGAAGGCCGCTACATAAGTTTTTACACTGCCTGCACGCCCCATTATCCCAACGTGTTCCTCTTCTCCCAGCTCCGCGAATGCCGCCTCCTGCCCTGGATCGCAGTCAAGTACGGCCTGAGCGGCTATTTGCGCTGGGCGGTGGCCGCCTTCCCGGCGGACGTCTGGAACCAGCCCAACTACAAGTGGCACTCCGGCGACATGTACTTCGTCTACCCGGGCCGGGACGGCCCCTTGGACGGCATGCGCTGGGAGCTGTTCCGGCAGGGGGTCGAGGATTGCGAAGCCTGGCGGATCGCGCGGCGGATGTGCGAGACAGCCGGCCGCAGCGATCTCACCGGCAAGCTCGACCGGGCCGTGTCCATGGCCACCGAGCTCGAATCCTGCGACCAGATTCCCTGGGTCGGCCAGGCGCGAGGGATAGTCAACGAGGTGATCCGCGAGCTGGGCGGCGCAAACTAACAGCCGGCTCTAATTGAATAGAAGCTTTGATTCCAGGCACTGACGGATTGAACCAGGGAGAGACGAGATGACTTACGTGGATTTCGGCATACTGGCGGTTTTCCTGGCCGCAATGTTTCTGATCGGCTGGGCCTTGGCCCGCTGGATCGACACCGCGGACGATTTCATGGTGGCCGGCCGCCACCTCACCCCCTTCATCCTCGCCGCGGCGCTCACCGCCGCCAACGTCAACCTCTACAGCTTCGTCGGCCAGAGCGGCACGGCCTACAAGTACGGGATCAGTATCGTCTGGCAGACCTGGACCGGTAACATGGGACTGGTGTTCAGCGGGCTGTTCATCATCCCGGTCCTCAGGCGCCTGCGGATCCGCACGGTGCCGGAATTCGTCGGGATGCGCTACAACGACTGGATCCGCTTCCTGGTGGGAGCCTACTGGGTCTTCCGGCTCTCTTTCTGGCTGGGAGTCGTCCTGCTGGCGGC
>JAZDIG010000352.1:0-2691 GCA_043805105.1 Candidatus Glassiibacteriota bacterium
CGTGACGTTTTCCCGATTTTTCAGCTCCTCCAGCAGCGCCCGTTCGACCTCGCGGCCGGTGAGGTCATCGGCGCGCACGATCCGCCGGCGCGAATGGCCGCCCTCGCGGCCCAGGGACAGCTTCTCCGGGTGGTTCTTGTCGCGGGTGAAGCGCACCCCCCAGCTGTTGAGCTCCTTTACCCTCTGCGGGCCTTCACGGACGAGCACGTCCACCGCCTTCATGTCGCTGAGCCCGACTCCGCATTCGATCGTGTCCTGGATGTGCAGCTCGAAGCTGTCGCTCTCGTCCTGGACCGCGGCTATCCCGCCCTGGGCGTAGTTGGTGTTGCTTTCGTAATTCTCTTTCTTGGTGATGAGGATCACGTCCCCGTACTGGCAGGCCTTGAGCGAGAAGGATAGCCCGGCGATCCCGCTGCCGACCACCAGGAAATCGGTCTGGAAGATGTTGGTGGGTCCGGGGTGGTACCTGCGTCTGCGGCCGGTCCCGCCGTTGGATTGTTTCGATTCAGCCATTCAGGTTTTTCCTTTCGACTGGTGCGGCATAAAATTAGACTTGGCGATTACTCCGATTCGAACCAGGATTATTCAAAATTTTTCCGTTCAAGTTTTTTGCAGGGGCACACGCGCGGGTGCGCCCGATTGCCATCGAGAAATTCCCGAACAACTGGCGGACACAGGGGTCTGCCCCTATAGGGTTTTACGATAATGTGTGAATCATCCAGTCTAATACCCCCGCCGGATCAAAATGTAGCGCCGGAAGGTCTCTTTCAAGGTTTTTCCGGCGGGCCGGGGAGCCGGTCGAGCAGGCGGTCGAGGCTGCCGGGTTCTTCTTCTTCCAGGTCGAGGCAGAGCACGAGGCAATCGGCTCCCACCAGGCGCGGATCGAGCTTGACCGCATCCTTTTCGGTAGTGACCAGATGCGCCTTCAGTTCCCGGGCCGCGGCGGCGAGGTTTAGCTGGTCGGCTTCGCTGTAAGGGTGGTGGTCGCCGAAAACGGCCAGATCGACCCGGCCGGGGCCGAGCCGGACCAGGGTCTCGCGGAAAGCCTCCGGATCGGCGATCCCGCAGAAAGCCAGCAGCCGCCGGCCCGCAACTGTCTCGCCCGGGCCCGCGTCGCCGAGCCAGCCATCCAGTCTCGCCAGGCCGGTCACCCGGCGGCGCAGGTAGATCACCTCCAGGCTCACGGCCCAACGGGGGAGCTTTATCCGGCCAGCCCCGGGACGGTCTCGGATCACCACCAGGCCAGCGGCCCGGCGGGCCGCCCGGCCCGGCTCGCGCAGGTATCCGGCCGGGAGCAGGTGGCCGGTGGCCTCCAGCAGCGCGGGAGTGGAGCCGAGCAGGTCGAGATGGCGGCCCAGCCTCCGGTGGCCGAAACCGTCATCCAGAACCAGGGCCCGGGCGCCGGTCCTTTCCACCGCGGCGCGGGCTGCCCGGACCCGGTCGGCTGATACGACCACCGCGACCTCCGGCAGGGAGCGGGCGATGAGCGCCGGTTCATCGCCGGCCGAGCGGGCGAGCCGGGCGAGGCTTTCACCGGAAACCTCGCCGGGCGGGATTATCAGCGGAACCTCCCTCCGGCCGGCCTTCGCCCGGTATCCCCGGGAAATAACAGCGGGAGCCAGACCCCTGGCTGCCAGCCGGCGGGCCAGCTCCACCGACAGCGGAGTTTTGCCTGCTCCCCCGGCAAAAAGGCTGCCGGCGCAGACCGTAGGCACGGACGGCGGAAAGCTTTTCACCAGGTCCGCGGCGTAGAGCCGGTCCCTGAACCACCAAAGCAGGCGATAGACCAGTTCCAGTGGAAAAAGCAAGATGACGAGTGGCAAATACGGGCTGAAGTCGCTCCTGCGCCGGAGGAACCCGGCTGCGAAACGGGAAAGAGCCGGCCGCCGGTCAAACAGGGGCGGCCGGGCCAGATCATCGCAGAGTGCCGCCATCCGGTCGATCGCCTCTCCCAGCCGGGCGGACCATTGCGTCCCGGTACTTTCATCCACCTCGCCTGGCACGACGATCGGTTCGCCGTAGCCTACTGTCATCCGGCAGAACGGCCTGGGGAACTGGAAGCTGTCCCAGCTGGCGAACTGCCAGCAGCGGCTGTACCCCACGCTTACCGGCACCAGCGGGCAGCCCGAACGGGCGGCGGCGTAAACTGCGCCCGGCTTGGCCACCCGCGGCGGGCCGATGGGGCCGTCCACGGTGAGGGCGAGGTCGCGGCCGGAGCCCAGGGCGCGGAGCATGGCTTTCAGGGCCGGGGCCGCTCCCCGGGTGGAGCTGCCGCGGGCGGTGAGAAAGCCGAGCCGCTCGACGATACGCGCGATGATTTCGCCATCCGTGTGCCGGCTGATCAGCGCGCAGGCCCCAAGCTTGCGGTCGTTGTAGCAATGGCCCAGCAGGCGGCCGTGCCAGGCCGCGAAAATAACCGGCCCGGAGCCGAGCTGGCGGGCCTGGTCCAGATTCTCCAGGCCGTAGCGGGTCGTTCTTATCGTGAGGTAGACCAGCCGCACCAGCAGGCTGCCGGCTAGGCCGACCAGCCACCACTTGAGGGGCCTGAAAAGGCCCCTGTTGTACGGTTCAGCCATCAGGCACCTCGCGGCCGGTCATTTCCAGGACGATTTCGGCGACCCGGCGGCTGGCGCCTTTTTCCGTGGTAAGGAGCCTGCGGACCCGGGCGTACTGGTCCAGCACCCGGCGGCG
>JAZDIG010000353.1:0-16663 GCA_043805105.1 Candidatus Glassiibacteriota bacterium
GGCAGCTTCCTCGGCCCCTTCGACCTGGGTGCCGACGGTAAAACGGACTGGATGTTCTGGAGCCAGGCCACCGATTCGCTTTACATCCGCTACCAGCTGCAAAGCTTTGTGGACCGGACCGCTGCCGCCGGGCTCGATCTACGGGTTTCCGGCCAGGCCGCCGCCGTGGCCGATTACGACAACGACGGCGATCTGGAAGTCTTCGTGATCAATTTCAGCGGCACCAACCTGCTGCTTTCCGGCAGCCGGGACGGTACTTTCACCGATGTCGCCCTTCAGGCGGGCGTTTCCCGGGGCAACGACGGTATCAGCTGCGCCTGGGGCGATTACGACAACGATGGCTGGGCCGACCTGTTCGTACCCGGCCTCAACCTCAAGGACAAGCTCTTCCGCAACAACGGTGACGGCACTTTCGCCGACAGCTCGCAGATCCTGCGTTACGACCGCAGCCAGCGGGCCACCTCCGCCAGTTGGGGCGATGTCAACCGGGACGGGTTTATCGACCTTTTGATCGGCAACTTCGACGGACCGAACTGGCTCTTGATCAACCGCGGCGGGAAATACTTCGAAGACCGGGCGGCCAGCTTCGGGCTCACCGAAAGCTACCGTACCGAAAGCGCGGTGCTGGTGGACGTCAACCTCGACTCCCGCCTGGATATCGTTACCCTCAACGAAAACGGGCCGGCCCGGCTGCTGATTGCCACTGCGGCCGGTACCTTCGTCGATTCCACCGCAACGAGCGGCCTCAATCCGGAAAACCGCTCCCGCAAATTCGGCCAGTCACAGAGCTGGGGCGACTTCAATGGCGATGGCTACCCGGACCTCTACATTACCCGGATCCAGGATGCCGACATGCTTTTCCTCAACCGGGGCAAGTCCCAGGGTAGCTTATTCCAGCTCAAGTATAACGGCCAGCCCGAAGGCGAGTTCGGCCGCATGCACTCTGCTATCGCCGACTTCGACAGCGATGGGCTGCCCGACCTGCTGGTGACGAGGACTTCCAGCGTGTTCAACGTCTACTCCTCGTTCCCCAAGAGCCTGCTTGTGCTCAACGACCCGCTGAAGCTCTTCCCCGACCCGGCTGCTCCGCCTGCGACAGGCCAGAATTCAAACCGTCTCAGCCCGGACCAGCTCGGAGTCATCCTCAAGCGCGAAACCAGCCTGCCGGTCACGGGCGACTTCGACTCCGACGGCAACCTGGACCTGCTTTTCGTCAATTACAAGCCGGATAACCAGAACGATCTTTTCCACGGCAGCAGCCTGCCGCTGATTTACCTGGCCAATAAGGCTTCCTACGGGAACTCGCTGGTGGTCAGGCCGCGGCGGGACGGCCGGAGCGCAATCGGTACGCGGGTGGTGCTTTACTACGGCGGTAAAAGCTGGCTGCAGACGGTGTCGGGCGGCTCCGGCCGGATACAGACCGGTCCCCGCCTGCTTTTCAGCCTCGGCACCACTCAATTTGCCGACAGCCTGGCGGTCTGGTGGCCGGACGGCGAGCGTTTCGCCCGCCAGGGTCCGATCTTTGCCGGGACTCTCGAATTGCTGGACGACCGGCAGGGCCCCAGGATCGAAGTCGTGAGTTGGCCGGGAGGGCGGAGCGACGGCGTGGTGGTGTCAAGCTCGGCCGGGTTTAGCGGCAAAGTCAGCGTAACCGACAACAGCGGGATTTCTCTCTTGTCTTTAGTAATCCGCCACCCGCTCACTGGCGGCGAGGACACTACCCGGCTCGACATTTCCCGGCCAGGACCTTACCAGTTCGCGCTCGTTTCGCCGGCGCCCGGTGACACCTTATTGTACTACTTCACGGCCGCTGATGTTTTCGGCAACCGCTCCCGGCTGCCGGCCTCAGGCGGCACGTACCTGCAGCTGGTGGCCTTGAGCGGCGTCTCCAGAGGCGATCTGAACGGCGACGGCCGGATAGATAGCGAGGATTTAACCAGGCTGCTGGATATAATACAGTCTAAAGGCAACCCACCCACATCCGCTGAACTGCGGGCGGCAGACTTGAATTCCGACGGCAAAGTCAACATAATGGACCTTCTCCAATTGCTGCCACTGCTCGGTAAGGCAAAGGAAAATGTCCAGATTCCGATCCCTTGAATATCTTCTGCCTCTGCTCGCGATACTGGCCGCAGGCTGCGAGCATACGGAGAGGCATTCCACGAAAAGGCTGGTTTTCAATATTTCCGCCCACTCCGGCGACTCCCTCTTCCTGGCCGGGCAGTCTCCCGGCTCGACCGAGTATCTCATCCAAACGGCCGGCAAAGCTTTTTTCAGCTCAGGCGACGAGGTTCCACCGGACAGCGAATTCATTCCCGTCCGCCTGATAATCACTATCAAGCAAGCCGGCAGCGGTGACCTGATCTCCACGCTCAAAGATCGGTTCGGCTACCATGTGGAAACCGGAATCACCCTGAACGGCGGGAATATTATCAGCAACCACACCAACCTCGCCTCATTTCTCCCCCCCAAGGAAAGCGATTCCATGTATGTTTACGCGATCCGCGGAGAAGGAATCGTGACCAGAGGAGACCATATTTTCGAAAACGTCTCCGGCCTGTTCTTCGAGGAAAGCACGTTCCAGTTCAGTGATACCACCGGGATTCAGGATGTTGTGGAGATTAACTGCCGGTACGAGCTGACTGTTGATTTTTAGGCCTTCTTTGTTATCATTGTGCAGTCCAGCGGGCCGGCCGGCCGTGCCCCGCTGGCAGTAAACCAACTCCTTTGGCAGACAATTCGTTCAATTGAAAATATCGTTCAGACATCTGGTGACACCAAGCCACTCTAACCGTATTTCGAGGCTTTCAGCCGCCGTCCTGGTTTTTCTTTTCTGCGCCGGGGTCGGGCGGGTCGAGGCACAGAGTTTCTGGCGCAAGAACGACCGCAATACCTTTATCCGCAACATCCAGTTCAATTTCAACATCCCCAGCGCCCGCGCCGTCGGTCTGGGCGGCGCCTTCGTGGCCATTGCCGACGATGCCACCGCCGGGATGGCCAATCCCGCCGGCCTCACCATATTGACAAAGCCGGAAATATCGGTGCATTATAAACTTAACCGTTTCAGTCATGAGGAGCAGGCCGGTATCGCAGAACAACCGAACCTGCGCAGGACGTTCCACAATGACGTGGGCAGCCAGAGCTACCTGTCGCTGGTCTACCCTTATGGGAAATTTTCATTTTCGGCGTACCGTCAGGAGCTGATCAACTTCGAAAGCTCGTTCAACGCCCCCGGCTTCGGCGATGTGTTCCGCGAACGCGACCTCGACCCGGCTCAGTTCGATTTCGGCAACCAGACCGCCAGCGACATTCAGGTCAACAACTGGGGCATGGCTCTGGCTTACGAACCCCTGCCCGGGATATCGGTCGGGCTGTCCAGCATCATTTCCACGCTCGAATTCCGCTTCTCGGAGGAGCTTTTTCAGGAAGGCCCGTTGCTGGAAGGAAAGAGGGAAAAAGCGTTCAGCGTGACCAGCGAAAGCCGTGACACGCGTTACAGCATGAACCTCGGGATCAAGTACGAACCGGAATCCTGGCTGAGTGTCGGCGCAGTGTACCGCAGCGGCCCGCGCTTTCGGATAGCCAACACGATCGAGGACTTCGACGTCGATCAGACCGGTAAAATAACCATTCTCCAGGCCCAGCAGGACGTGGTGTTCAAAGTGCCGGACGTTTACGGTGCGGGTGCGGCTTTCCGGCCGCTGGACAATTTGACGCTTTCGCTGGATGTGGTGCGGGTCGAATATTCGGACCTGATCCGGGAGCTCGACCGCAACCTCAACGAGGACGATGTCGCGGTCCCGCTCGATGAGTTTCCCTACGCCAGATACGTGGACAGTGACGGGATCGAGGACCTGTTGCTGAAAGACGGCACCGAACTGCATTTCGGCGTAGAGTATTACCTGCTGCTCGACCAGTGGATCCTGCCCGTGCGCGCCGGGATTTTCACCGATCCCTCACACGCGGTCTACACCACGGTGGAAGACCAGGCTTTCCAGCGGTTGTTCCCCCGGGGAGGCAACGAAGTGCACTGTACTTTCGGTTTCGGCTTCGTCCTGCAGAACAAGATTCAGCTCGACACGGCGGTCAACTTCTCGCGCAGCGTCTCGGAAGTGCTCCTTTCGGCGGTGTTCCGGTTCTGAGGTGCGGCTATGTACCCAAGGCAGTGGCAATTATGCCGCCAGGCGGCCCTCGTGACGGCTCTGCTGTTCTGGACAGTGTCCCCGGAGGCCCGCGGCCAGTCTACCTGGTATTCGGCCTACGAGATGGCGCTGGAAGAAATCAGCGCCGGCCGCTGGGAACAAGCGATCGGCCATCTGCAGCGCTCGCTGGAGCTCAAGCCGGAACCGGAGCTGGATGCGAGGACCTACGGTGTCTGGCGGCGCGACTACCTGCCCTTCTACTACCTGGGCCTCTCCCACTACAATCTGGGCCACGACCAGAAGGCGCTCAAATGGTTCGAACGCTCGCTGGAAGCCGGTGAAAACCGCAACAGCCCCGACCGGTTGGCTCTGCTCAACAGCTACCGTAACGCAATCCTGGAGAAAGCTGCCCGGGCGGCGCCGGATTCGGCCCTGAAAAGCAGAATCGACGCCGAATTGGATAGGGGGATACGGCTGGCGGAGGAAGGCCAACTGGAAGAGGCGACAGTAAGGTTCGAGAGCGTGCTTACGCTGGACCCGGAAAACGCCGCCGCCAGGGAAAACCTTCTGCGGATAAGAGCCGAGATAGCACGGCGGGATGCAGCTTCCGAGCAAATCGCCAACCTGATGTCCCTGGGTACCTCCCAGATGGACGACGGCAATTTAGAGGATGCCCAGACCAGCTTTGAAGAAGTCCTCAAGCTCCAACCCGGACACCAGGAAGCGACTGCGCTGCTGGACAGCCTGCGTCACCGGATGGGCCGGATCGCCGAAATCAGCCGGCGCTATGTGGCCCTGGCCGACAGCCTGCGCATTCTGGGCGACAGCCTGTTCAGCAGGCAAAGGCTGGAAGAAGCGGGACAGTATTTCCGGCGGGCGCTGGCCTTGGACGCAGCCGACACTCTCTCCCGGGAGATGGTCCGGCGGATCGAGGGGATACTCGAGGAGAGAGACCGGAGCGCGCAGCAGGCCCAAATGCTGGAGGAAGCCGAACGCCTGCTGGCTCACGACTCGCTGATTGTGGCCCGGGACCGGCTCCGCTCGGCCCTCGATCTCGGTCCGAACCCGCGCGCGGACAGTCTTTACCGGCTGGTGGAGGGCAGGTTCGCCGAAAGCGAGCGCCGGCTGCGGATGCAGGAAGCGCCCCAGCTCGTTCTCGATCCCTCGGACACCTCCCTCACAGTGAAAACCCCGCGGTTTACTCTCAGGGGCAGCGCCACCGATTACGATGGTATCGTGGAAGTGAGGCTGGACTACGGCGGAGTCTCGAAGGCGCTTTTCGTCCACAACGGCCCACAGAATCCGCCGGCAACGGTTTCCTTCGAGGATACTCTGGTGCTGGCCCGGGGAGTCAACCCGGCCGAGATAACCGTAACCGACGGCCAGGGAAACCGGGCGGTCGCCCGGCGCTTGATCAACTACGAACCTGGGCTGTGGAGAAATCCCCTGTTCCGCTACGCCCTGGCTCTGATACTCCTGGCTGCCGCCGCCGGTTATTACTACCAGCGGCGTAACGCTTTCCACATTCTCTACACTCGTCTGCGCCGCCGGCCCTTCGAGCTCATCGCACCGAACCCGTTCATCGTCGGCAACCCGATCCGCAGCCGGGAGATGTTTTTCGGCCGCGAAGACGATTTCCGCTACGTGAAGAACAAGGTGGACAACGAAAAATACGGTTCGCTGATCGTTCTTTTCGGCGAGCGGCGGGCCGGCAAAACCAGCGTGCTCTACCAGATTCTCGGCGGCAAGCTGGGCCCGGATTACCTGCCGGTGTTTGTCGACATGCAGGCCATGGCGATAAACGACGACCACGAATTCCTGGGCCGGGTGGCCGAAATCACTCTCGAAGCTATCGGACCCGGCCGGGTGGACTTCGATCCGGCGCCTTTCGCCGACCAGAACCGGAACCCCTATACCCTGTTCGAAAAGTTCGTAGACAAGGTGCTCGAGGCGGTGGGTGAAAACAAGCTGCTGTTTCTGGTGGACGAATACGAATTGATCGAGGACAAGGTGCAGGAGATGAAGATCAGCAAGGACATCTTCCATTTCCTGAGTGGCCTGGTCGAGCACAAGCCGGGACTCTTCCTGATTTTCGCCGGCAACCACCGGCTGGCCGACCGCAGCAACCGCTACTGGGAACCGCTGCTGCAGCGCTGCGACTACCGTAACATCAGCTACCTCACTCCGAACGACACCCGCCGGCTGATCCACGAGCCGGTGCGCGGCAAGGTGTTTTACCTGGGGACCACCGTGCGCGTGATCATGCGGCTTACCGCCGGCCAGCCGTTTTACACCCAGCTCGTCTGCCGCAACATCGTCGAGCTTTTGAACAACGAGCGGCGGAATTTTTTCTACGATGAAGACATCGCCAATATCGTCCGGGAGATTATCGACAACCCGCCCCCGCAGTTGATCTACTTCTGGGCCGGGCTGGATGCCGAGGAGAAACTTACCCTGTCGGCCATTGCGGAAGCTACGCGCAACGCCAACCACTTCCCGGAGGTCCGGGAACTGGCCCAGGCCTTGAAAAAATATTCGGTGGCTTACCCCGGCGAGGAGTTGAATAAGGTCTGCAGCCGCCTGCTGGACCGGGAGATCCTCGAGCGCGACTCCGGCGACTCTTACCGCTTTCGCATGGATCTCTACCGGCTGTGGATCAGGGAAGAGCACGACCTTTATTCGGTTTCCCGTGAGTTCGAGCGCGAGACCATCACCAGGTAATTCGAGTTTCCCGGAGGTAAAATGTCTGCCATTCGCGTCATCGGAATCCTGCCGCTGTTAGTTGCGATAGTCGCGCTTCCACTGCCGGCGGCCGAGCGGCCGGTGAAGGCGCTGGTTTTTGCCGAGGGGTACCATTATGGGCCGACTGGCTATGAGCTGGCCGGCTATCTGGACGGCGAAATGGTGCCCGGCGTCGCCGCCGAATTCGCCAACACCGAAAACATCCTCGAACCGGCAATCCTGGCCGGCTACGATGTGCTGGTGCTGTTCAATCACAACGACATCACCGCGATTCACGAAAAGAACATCTCCCAGTTTGTCAGCGACGGCGGCGGCCTGGTGGCTCTGCATCACGTAATAAACAGCGGCAACCAAAATCCCGAATTGAACCGTCTGATCGGCGGCTACTACGTAATGGAAGACGGCTTCCTGGAACACCGCGATTTCAACATCGTCAGGATTCCAGGCGCCGAACATCCGGTGCTGGCAGGCATCCCGGACAAATTCATGATTTACGACGACCAGGATTTTCGCATGCGCTTCTACCCCGGCCAGGCGGTGGTCAAGCTGCTGGGCTGTGACCTCGCCGAAGGCGGTCCCCAGGAGGACTGCGGCTGGGTGCGCACCGAGGGGGCCGGCAGGGTTGTGTACCTCAGCCCGGGCGACCCGCTCCCAAAAAGCCCGTTCATCAAAAACGAACCTCTGTCCCGTCTGATCGTGAACGCAGTCAGGTGGGCCGCCGGCGCCGAGTGAGAGATGATCTGCCCCAATTGCAGGACGGAAAATCCCAACAGCAACTGGTATTGCCTCAACTGCGGAGTGAGCCTGCGCGAGACTCCTGGAAAGCCTTCCGCCGCCAGGGGCAAGCCGGCGCGACCGGAGGCTGATTCACCGCAGGCAAAGGACGTTTTCGCCGGCCGCTACAGTAATCTGGTCAAAATCGGTGACGGGGCGATGGCTGCCGTGTATCGGGCCCAGGACACCGAGCTCGACCAGACCGTGGCCCTCAAGGTGCTGAAGCCTGACCTGGCGGCCAACCGCGAGTACATCGCCCGTTTCAAGCGTGAAATCGCCCTGGCCCGGACCATCACTCATCCGAACGTCTACCGGATTTACGATATTGGCCTGGCCGACGGAGTCCACTTTATCAGCATGGAGTTCATCGACGGCCAGGAGCTGAAAAAGGTGGTGACGGCCGGGAAACTTTCCCTGGAGGAAGCCGTCGGGATCGTGCGCCAGATTTGCCGCGCACTTAGCGAGGCGCACGCCAAGGGGATCGTCCACCGCGACCTCAAGCCGCAGAACATCATGGTCGAAAAGCTCACCGGCCGCTGCGTGGTGATGGATTTCGGCATTGCGATCGGCGAAACCTCCAGCGCCATCACCCAGACCGGCGCCTTTATCGGCACGCCGGAGTACATTTCTCCCGAACAGGCCAATGGTCAGCCGGTGGATCAGACCTCCGACATCTATTCGCTCGGGATAATCATGTACGAAATATTCACCGGCAAGCTGCCATTCGGCCCCGGCAAGCCGCTGGCAGTCGCGCTGCAGCACGTCAACGAGGTCCCAGTCGCGCCGCGCAAGGTGGTGCGTTCGATTCCCCGCGAGCTGGAGAAGGTGATTCTCAGGGCAATACACAAGGATCCGCGCAAACGTTACTGCGACGCCGCTTCCCTGCTCGCCGACCTCGACGCCATCTTCGCCCCGGCGGACTCCATCGCCGAAAAGCCCTCAGGCAAGGCCGCCATCGCTCACACCAGCCGCAATCCCTACCTCAACCGGACCATGATCCGCGACCGCAATTACTTTTTCGGCCGCAAAAAGGAAGTCGCCACCATTTTTTCGCGGATCGGGGCGGCCAGGCCGCAGAGCGTGTCGGTGGTGGGAGAAAGGCGGATCGGTAAGAGCAGCCTGCTGAATTTCATCAACCAGGAGGGCAACCGGATCTCGCATCTGGACGACTCCACCAGCTACGTCTTCATTTTCATGGACTTCCAGGAGAAACGCCGCTCATCGGTGGAGGAGTTCTTCACCTCCCTGTTCGAGGCCCTCGCCGGCGAGGCGGGCGAAAAATTGACCTCCCTGCCCGCCCCGGGCTACGACGGTTTCAAGGAGGTCTGCGAAAAGCTCGATTACCAGAAGATGAAGCTGATTCTGCTGTTCGATGAGTTTGAGTCGATCACTAAGAACAAGAACTTCTCGCCGGAGTTCTTCGCCTTCCTGCGCTCGCTGGCCAACAACTACAATGTGGCCTATGTGACCAGTTCGGTGAAAAACCTGCAGGAGCTCTGCCACAACCGGGAGATCAGCGATTCTCCGTTCTTCAACATCTTTTCCAACCTGAACCTCGGCGCATTCACCGAAGAAGAGGCGCAGCAGTTCGTGCGGGAGCCGAGCCGAGCCTGCGGCAACCCGCTCGAGGAGCATTTCGAGACAGTCGTGGAGCTGGCCGGCTACTTCCCCTTTTACATGGCCATCGCTTGCTCGATCCTGTTCGATTTCGACTTCGAACGTGCCGACCCCAAAAAGCCCGTGCTCGAAAACGTCGAGGAGCTCTTCATCGAAGAAGCCGGCATGCACTTTCAGTTCATTCTCGACAGCCTTTCCGCAGAGGAGCGGCTGGTCTGCCAGCGGATAGCCGGGCAGCAGCCGATCTCCTCTATCGACCGCTACCTCCTGAAGGGACTCCTGCGCCGGGGTTACTTCATACCGGGCGAACAGGACCAGGAGGTGCGGGTCTTCAGCCGCGCCTTCGAAAGAATGCTCGCCGAATACCTCGCCAAGCAGAAGATTTCCTGAGTAAGGCCGGGCCGACTGCCGGTCCCGCGCCGCCAGCGCCACCCGGGCTGAAAATTTTATTGTCACCTCCATTCTTTGAATGTTATTATTAACTTTCAGGCAATGGCTGACTTCCACGAAAATTCAGCATCGCAGACAAATCGATGAGCGAGCTTTTCGACAGCCTCAGATTCACGATAACCACGACCGTGGATATCCTGCTCGTCGCCACTTTCATCTACTATATCCTCTACCCGCTCAAAGGCACCCGAAGCGCCAGAATCGCCGTGGGTATCGTGTTTCTGATCCTGCTTTACTATATCAGCGACCGTTTTCAGCTCCAGACCATGGCCTGGCTGCTGCAGAATTTTCAGGCCTATATCGTGATCGCGATTATCGTGATTTTCCAGGCGGACATACGCAAGGCGCTGGCCACTTTCGGCCGCAACCCCTTCTTCGAATTCTTTCACATCACCAAGAAGGACACCGGCTACCTAATGGAGCTGCAGCGAGCGGTGAACCTGATGGCCCAGCGCAATATCGGTGCGCTGATCGTCATCGAACGGGAACTGGAGCTGAAGAACCTGGTGGACCCCGGTGTGCGGATCGACGCTGAAATCCGCAGCGACCTGCTGTTGTCGATTTTCAACACCAGGAGCCCGCTGCACGACGGCGCCGTGATAGTCGCCAATGGCAGGATCGCCAGCGCCGGCGCCATCCTGCCGCTGACCAGCCGCACCGACCTCAGCAAGGAACTCGGGACGCGGCACCGGGCGGCGATTGGGCTGAGCGAGGAGAGCGACACGGTGGTGGTCGTGGTCAGCGAGGAGCAGGGGGTGGTTTCCATGGCAGTCGACGGCGTCATGACCCGGCTCGACACTCCTCTCGAACTGGAGCGCCGGCTCAAGCCGCTGCTCAGCATATAGGGACGGGGGACCGAGGCGAACGATGAACCTGATGAAAAACCTTTCTCTCAAGCTGATCTCCCTGGTGATCGCGGTGATCCTCTGGTTCACGGTCACCAGCAAGGACTACCGTTACGGCGACTTCAACATCCCTCTCGAACTACGCGGCCTGCCCGGCAACCTGATCCTGATCCGGGCCAGCTTCGAAGACCATGAAGTGAACAACGTCACTGTCAGAACCCGGGCCAGCGAGGCGATCATCCGGTCGATGGGCGAGCGGGCGATGTTCCTCAGCGTCGACATCTCCCACCTGGACGAAGGCCGGCACATGCTGCAACTGAGCGAGAGCATGGTGCTGGGCCGGCCGCCCGGAGTCGAAATAACGGAAATCTTCCCCCGCGTGCTGGAACTGGAAATCGAGCCGCTGTTGATCCAGCCCGCAGTACGGGTCAGGCCCGAAATCCTGGGCAAGCCGGCGGGCAATTTCGACGTGGTCGAAATCCTCTGCGTGCCGCCGACCGTGAGGGTGAGCGGGCCCAAGAAAATAGTCGAAAAGATCGAAACGCTGTCCACCCCGCAGATCAACGTGGACGGGATGACGGCCACGGTGATCGAACGCTCCCTGGTCCTGGTTTCGCCCCACCCGCTGGTGAAGCTGATGCCGGAATCGGTGAATTTGCGGATCAGAATCGGGGAAAGGGAAATCTCGAGGAACTTCGAGCGCATGCCGGTTGAGGTGCGCAAAGAAAAGTACGTGACGCAAATCAACCCCAGGACCCTCGACGCCTGGGTCCAGGGGCCGCACTCGCAGATCGAAAAAATAGCCCGGAAAAATATCCGCGTCTTCGTCACCTTGAATGACCTGGAGCCCAGTCGGAAGAACATCCGCCTCGAACCGCAACTCGAGATCTCCCCCTCGGATTCGTTCCCCCAGGTCAGGCTGGAACGTTTTTCACAGAATTACGTCGACGCCTTGGTGACCAACCACAAGGCCCAGGACTGAACCGCCGGGATGCCGGTACATTCCGGTGGACCGGCCGACAGAGGACGATACCCCACCTCATGACCCTGCCATCCCGGAAAACGCTTACCCTCCTGGCCGCTCTCAGCTATTCGATCCTGCTTTTTTTTGTCGCCGCCTACCTGCCGAAAATCACCAATAAACTCGCAGAAATCCTTACCTGGGTGGTTTATTCACAGGTGGTCAGGGGACTGGTCACCTACCTGCTGGCGATTTTCGCTTATCTGATTTTCATTCGCTGGGCCGAATTACCGCGCCGGTTTTTATTCCTTCTGGTGCTGGCTGTTTTCGGGGTGCTCACTTTTTTCTTCATCTCCCGGCTGGGCGACAGCGTCAACGAATACGTCCACTATCCGCAGTACGCCACTCTGGTCTGTCTCTGGTACCCGGCCTTGAGCCAGAGGCGGAGCGCGCGGGGCAGGCTGTCGGCTGTTCTGCGCCGGCCTCTTCCGGCGGCGGCAATTGTTTCATCTGTGTTCGGAATCCTGGAGGAGGGCAGCCAGTATTTCCTTCCCGGCCGGGTGTTCGACCTGCAGGACATCCTGCTCAACCTGATGGGTGTATGGCTGGGACTGATGGTGATCTGGACGCTGGCTGGAGACGGAAGCTCCGGCCTGCGGCCCGCTACTTCTCATCCGGGCGATTAGTTTGTATAATTGTAGACGCCCCGCCGCAAGCTGCGGTGAAAGCGCTCGTCGTTCAATTCAGGGAGCATACCGATAGCCCCAACCTCTGCCTTTTGAAACCAATCTGCGAGGAGTGACATGAAACTTATCCTATTGGCTTTCCTTGCCGCCGCTCTGGCGGCCTATGTCCAGGCAGCCCAGACCAACGTGATCCAGGCCGAATTCAAGTATCTCGACATCCCCACATTCATAGCCGGTGAAAGAGGCCCGCTTCTCGGCCGGGTAGTCCTGCGCCTGAGTGCGGACAAAACCGATCCCGTGACCGCCTCGGCCGCGCTCGTCCTCACCGAGGGCGGGGCGCGGTTCGAGGGCAAGCCCTGCCAGGTCTATCCCGGCATATTCTCCGCGCTCGATTTCCCGGTCGAACTGGCGGACCCGCCCGCCAAGGATGAGGTAGTTTACGCCACGCTGGAAGTCCGTATCGGCGACGGCGTGGTGCTCAAGCGGCCGGTCTGGATCTACGTGCGCCGCAGCGGCTTCTTCTACCGGACCTACCGCAGCCGTCTGGACGACACGGTCTATCCCTATGCGCTCTACCTGCCGCCGGGCTACGATTCGCCGGAGAGGAAATGGCCTCTGGTTTTGAGCCTGCACGGGGCCTACTCCAACCACGGCAACAATATGAAGCGCCTGTTCGGCATCCCGACCCAGGAAGGGGAGCCGGATGAGTTCGCCTTCTTTTCCCTGCCGGTGCGGCCGGTGCTGCCCGAGGTTCCGGGGATCGTGGTCAGCCCCTGGGGGCGTGGCACGATGGGCTATCACGGCCCCGGCGCCCGCGATGTGCTGGACGTGCTGGAGATCGTGACCGGAGCCTACCCTGTCGACCCGGAGAAAATCAGCGTCACCGGCCTTTCGATGGGCGGCAACGGCACCTGGGAAATGGCTCTGCGCAAGCCGGACCTTTTCGCCACGG
The DNA here is from genome assembly GCA_043805105.1 of Candidatus Glassiibacteriota bacterium. Lineage (GTDB taxonomy): Bacteria > Gemmatimonadota > Glassbacteria > GWA2-58-10 > GWA2-58-10 > JAZDIG01. The sequence continues at coordinate 13,170 of JAZDIG010000353.1, forward strand.
CCGCGCCGGTCTGCCCCCCCGCGGACATGAACGTCGACCGGATCGCCAGCGGACGGCTGGCCGTTCTGCACGAGCGGTTCGACTGGGTCGACCGGATCGTGGCCCAGAACCAGATTTCCAACTGGGCGGTTAATGCCTCTGCCACCAAAGTCCATATTTACCATGGCAACGATGATCCGACGGTGCCGATAGCCAACAGCGAGAAGATGGTGGAAGCCCTGGGGAAGTTCGGGATCGAGGCACCGCTGACCCGTTTCGACAATGTCGGCCATAACGCCTGGGACCCGGCCTACGAGGGCCGCCGGGTGCTGCTCGAGCTGCTCTCGGCCAGGCGGCCCCTGCCCCAGAAGCTGGTGCGTTTCACCACCTGCCGCTACGCGGATTCCCGCCACGGCTGGCTCGAAATCGTCCGCTTCACCCGCTACGGAGATTACGCGCTGGTTACCGCGGCCTGGGACCCGGCGAAGGGAGAAATCGAGGTCCGGGAACTGACAAACGTCTCGCTGCTGAAAATCCACCCGGACCGCCTGGCTGCGCCTGGCAGCCTCAAGCGCCTGAAACTGAAAATTATCGACGGGGGTTCAGCCGAGGCGCAGGTGACCGATGGCGGGCCGCTGCCGTTCCGGATCGGCAAAAACGGAAAAGTCAGCCTGGCGGCCGGCCGGGACCTGCCGTCCGGTCCGGTCAAGCGCAAGGGGCTGGAAGGCCCGGTCTGGGAAGCCCTGGCCGACCGCGTGGTGCTGGTTTACGGAAGCGGCGGGGGCGGTGGTGAAACTCTCAAGCAATTGCTGCGCTTCGTGAACTGGGGCGAGCTGCCGGACGTGCACTTCATCATCAAGCGGGATACCGAAGTCACGGACGAAGACCTGCGTGAAAGCCATCTGGTGCTCTTCGGCGACGAACGGTCCAACAGCCTGATCGCCAGGATCAACTCCCGCAGCCCGATCAGTTTCGCGGGAAATGACATAATTGCCGGCGGGAAGCGTTTCGGCCGGGACGAAGTCTCATTCAAGTGCGTTTTCCCCAACCCGCTCAATCCCGACCGGCTCGTGTTTCTCGACTACCACGAAGAATGGGACTACGCTCACCGCTGGGGCTTCCAGGGCGTGATGAAGATGGTGCCGGACTACCTGGTCTATCGCCGTGGATCGACCGAACCGTTCGGCGGTGAAGTCCTGCTTGGCGGTTTCTTCGACGAAAACTGGAACTGGTGACGACTGCCTCATGACGCGGATCGGCCTGCTGTTTTTCCCCAAGATCAGGACCGCGGCCGCCACCTGGCGGGCGACCGGAGCGGCCAAAGTACTGCCGGTCGCCCTGGTGACCGCAGTCTTCTGGGCGGTGACCTATGCGGTGTTCTACCGGATGCTGGCCTATTTCCGCTCCACGGAGGATATCGGCCTGCTGCTTACCGTGAAGCTGGTCAGCATGACCCTGATCTCGTTCCTGCTGATCCTGGTGGTGAGCAACCTGGTCTGCGCCTTCAACACCTTCTTTTTCAGCGAAGACCTCTACCTGCTGCACGCCAGCCCCATTTCCCGGCACAGCGTTTACCTGGCGCGTTTCACCGAAACCCTGGTACACGCCAGCTGGATGGTATTCCTGATGGCCGTGCCGATATTCGCCGCCCTGGGCCGGGTATTCCACGCCGGGGCGGGCTTTTACCTGAGCCTGCCGCTGGTGATGGTCCCCCTGGCGATGATCCCCACCGCGGCCGGGATCGTCCTGGCCCTGCTGCTGGTCAACCTTTTCGTGGCGAGACGCACCCGCGACATCCTGTCCTTTCTCTCCGTGGCGCTGGTCGGCGGAATGGTGATCGCCTTCCGCTTCCTCAACCCGGAAAAGGTGCTGCTGCATCATGAGATGGGGAGCGTGGTGAGCTTTTTCAGCCTGCTGCGCAGCCCGGACAGCCCGCTGTCTCCGCATTTCTGGACCAGCCGCGTGCTGCTGAACAGTCTGGGAGTCCAACAGAGCGACAGCCTGTTCTTCTTCCTGATGCTGGTCTCGGCTGCGCTGGGCTCGCTGAGCCTGGGTTATTACATCGCGGTCCTACTCTACCGGCGCGGTTTCAGCCGGGCCCAGGAAGCCGACACCCGCCGGATCACCGGCGGCCGCCTCGTGGACCGTCTGCTTGCGTTCTACCTGCGTCCCCTGCCCCGCGCCAGCCGCGAGCTGGTAATCAAGGACCTCAAGGCTTTCGTCCGCGACCGCGGCCAGTGGTCGCAGCTTTTTCTGCTGGCCGGCATGATCGTGGTCTACCTTTACAATTTCGCCGTCCTGCCCCTGGAGCGCAGCCCCATGCCGCGCTATTTCCTGGAGATCATCCTCAACTTCATGAACCTGGGCCTGGCCGGATTTGTCATCGCCAGCATCTCGACCCGCTTCGTCTTTCCGGGAGTGAGCCTGGAGGGACAGAGTTTCTGGCTGGTAAAGAGCGCGCCGGTGTCGATGAAGCGCTTCCTGTGGTCCAAGATGTTCGTCCTCACCCTGCCCCTGCTGGTACTCGGCCAGTTCCTGGTCGTGGTCAGCAGCCGGATCCTCAAGGCCGACCTCAACGTCACCGCCGTGGCCTGCCTGGTGGTGTTCACCCTCACTTTCGCCATCGTGGCCCTGGGCACCGGCATGGGTGCGATTTTTCCCCGCTTCGAGGTGGAGAACCCGGCCCAAATCCCCACCGGCGTGGGCGGAATTTTCTACATGATCGCGTCGCTGGCCCTGATCGGCGTGACACTGGCGCTGCTGGTGCGGCCGGTGCACCTGCTGCTCGTGGCCCGAATCCGCGAACAGACTGTTACAGGCGGAGACTGGCTGCAGATCGCCGGATTCTGCGTTCTGATCGTGGCCTTTCACGCCGGCGTGGTCAAAATCGCCATGAACCGGGGCTGGCGCGCCCTGGAAGCACTCGAACTCTGAGCGGGTTATCCCGGTCGACTGATGAGTGAATACACCGACATGCTGGCAGTACTGGCGGGCGAAAAGCCCGAGCGCTTTCCCTACACGCCGATGGGCCACTGGAACCGGCGTGCCTGCAAAAAACTCCTGCCGGCCGATTGTTTCGACGATAATCTCTATTGCCTGCCGGCGGAACGTCACGACAGCCGGCCGCGGACCGAGGCGAGCCGGCGGGTGGCGGTCGGCTACGCGCGCTTCATGGGAGTTTCGACCCTGGGCTGCGGCAAGGGCGGGGCGCTGCCGTTCGGCCACGGCGGGCCGGCGGAGATCGCGGGCGAGCTGGTCGAGCGGGAAGGCGACAAGGAAATCTGGCGGTTCGAGGGAGGAAGCCGGAGGCTCTACCGCTTCGACCCGTACAGCGTCCAGTACGGCTACCGCTTTCCCATCGAGCGGCCGGAGGACCTCGACCGGCTTGAACTCCCCGACCCCCGCGATCCCGCCCGCTGGGTGGACGTGGCCCCGGATGCGGCTGCCTTCGAGGCGGCCGGGGTGATGCCGGCGGCCAAGATCATGGGCTTTTTCAGCGGCATCCACAACAACTT
>JAZDIG010000354.1:0-6089 GCA_043805105.1 Candidatus Glassiibacteriota bacterium
CCATCAGCTCCTGCTCCATGGCCGCGATTTCGGTCGAATCGGTCTGGCGGACGATTTCGGACAGCTCCTGCTTGACCGAGGCGGGCGTTTCGCCCCGGTGCAGCTTCTTGATGATCTCCTTGAGGGTCTGGATACGCTTGGCCCGGTTGTCGATTATCTCGCTCATCGGATACTCCGCTGATTGACGAAAGTTTAAGTGTTATGCAGCACGTCTCAAATTTCTAACGTCTCGAATCAATAAAGTAACACATTCTCAATATTATATCCACACCTCTGCGGAACTACGTGGCAGTACGGGAGTTGCCAGTGTGTCTGCCCGCGGGCGCACACGCGAGTGCGCCCATATATTATATTAAAACATAGTCAAAAGAATTCCTCGGAGCTTGCTCCGGGGTAAACCGCCCCCGGGTCAGGCGTCGGGGCGGGTTTGAAACCCGCCCGTACATGTTTTTCTTATAATACCTCGTGGCTTGCCGCGGGGGACGTTCATGCCATCGGGAAAAACTCTTCGAGCCGGGGGCGATGCGGAATTTTTTGTCAGCGGGCGGAAAGTTTTGTAAATTGTTATCAGAGCCTTTTCCGTTCGCAGCACTCCTCGCCGGTCCAGCCTTTTCATCGCAGATTATTTGGCCCGGAGCCCCCTGATGCGCGCCATGCTCGGTATACTCGCCGCCCTTCTGGCCGTTTGTGCTGCCTGCCGCCGGGAAATCCAGCTGGAGAAGTGGGACGAATTTAACGCGGCCCGGTTGTTCCAGGGCTACCGAGCGGAAAACGTCAGGCTCAGCCCGGACGGTGATATCGTCCTCGATGAGCGTAAAACGAAGGGAGTGGCGACCGGAGTGGTGGAAACTGATGTGATCGACCTGCTGGACCCCGACTGCAGCACGGTCGCTCCCCAGGCCGGGATCGCCGGCTACGAGATCACCTGCTGGGGCTCCTCCCCGCAGGCAAGCGGCCTCGAGCTTTACACCCGGACCGGAGATTCCTATTTCAGCCGGGAGGGCTGGAGCGATTGGGACAAGGCCGATGGCCTGACCGCCGAACTCCCCCGTGGCAGCGGCCGCTATCTCCAGGTCAGGGTGGTACTGGCCGCGGACCGGCCCGAAAATTCGCCCCGCCTCAGCGGCCTGGACCTGAAAGGCTCGTATAGCCTGCCGTCTTCAATTCAAGCCCTTGCCCTGCAACCGGATTCATTCATTAACCCGCGGATCGTCACTTCCCCGGTCGAATTCGGCTACGAAAGGCCGGACCAGCCGCAGATCGCCGGCTTGGTCGAACGTAACCGGCTGACTGCACTGGTGGCCGGTTGTACCAGCGAGCTGGACACCCTGGTCACCCTGCTGCACTGGATGGGTCACACCCGCAATACCCGGAACGGCTTTGCTTCCAGCCCGGATTATCCCTGGGACCTCTCGAAGATAGTTTCCTACGGCGCGGAAGGGGAACTCTCCATCGAGGGCCACTGCCTGAGCTATGCCATCGTCTATATCAGCGCGCTCACCGGCCTGGGCTTCCAGGCCCGCCACTGGGCCGACCAGGGCTTCCGCTTCGCCGACCACGAGGTCGTGGAGGTCTGGAGCAACTCCCTGGGCCGGTGGCTCTACATGGACCCCTCGCTCTGCCATTACTACACGGATAAATCCAGCGGGGCGCCGCTGTCGATTCTCGAGCTGCACCGGGTTTTTGTCGATACCTTTCTGCGCGAGGGAGAGACCCTGCGCCTGCCGATGGAGACGATGCGTGCCCGTGTGGCCGCAATCGGCGGGAAGAACGTGCCGATCGACTACGTTTCCTGCGACTACGCCTACGGCAAGCCCAACCCGGACTACGACTGGGGCTGGTTCCACGGCTACCTGGCCGCCGGCTTCATGCGCCTGACCACCCGCAACGATTTCCATTCGCATCCTGAACCTTGGTTCCCGCACTTCGGGGAGGGGGTGCAGGATTTCGACGAGTTCCTGTCGTGGAGCGACCCGAAAACACCGGCGCCGGAAAAGGTCAGCCGTTTCAGCGGCCGCGAGCGGGACTTCTACTGGACCCTGAACCAGGCACAGATCAAGGCCGTGCAGACCTCGGCGCGGACCGTGGCCTGCGAATTCGGCCGGAGCATGCCGTTTTTCGCCTCTTTCCGGGTGACAGTGGACGACAGCGAGCCGTTTGAATCCGGGAGTTCGTATGTCTGGAACCTGCGGCCCGGTCGTAATAAATTGACCGTGATACCGGTTAACCAGTGGGGGCGGACCGGGATTGGGGCGGCGATTACCGCTACGGTGCGTTAAATCTTGCTTTCCGCAACGGGATATAAAGAACGCAATTCGGGAAAGGCGATACCGACTTGCGGAGAATAGTGTTTTCTGAAATAATTCCATTTGAAAACCTAATCCGGATTGTCGCAAGAGGAAGGACTGCCCCATGAAAAAAATCTCGCGGCGCGAATTCACCCAGCTCGGCGGCACTCTCGCCCTCACCGCCCTGACAGCCTGCGCCAGGAAGGAACAGTCTGAAGCCGGAACCTCGGCTGCACCGGCCGGCGACCGCCCCAACGTGATCTTCTTCATGACCGATGACCAGCGGTTCGACACCCTGAGCTGCGCCGGCAACCGCTATTTAAAGACTCCCAACCTGGACCGGATCGCCCGGGAGGGGGCCTATTTCACCAACTGCTTCGTCACCAATTCGCTCTGCGGGCCCAGCCGCGCCACCTGCCTCACCGGCAAGTACTCCCACAACACCGGGGTGCGGTTCAACGAGGGGACGTTTCCGCTGGAGGAAAAAACGATCCTGGAGCGGGCGAAAGACTACGGCTACACCAATGCCTTCGTGGGCAAGTGGCACAACAAGGACTGGGGCCGCGACCGCCATTTCGACTACTATTTCGGCTTCCGCGGCCAGGGCCAGTACCAGGACCCGCGCATTCAGGAAAACGCCGGCGAAGAGAAAGTATACCCGGGCTGGGTGGAGGACATCCTGGCCGACCACTCCCTCGATTTCATCCGCCGGACTCATCAGTCCGGTAAGCCGTTCATGCTCTTCCATTGGTTCAAGACCCCGCATCAGGGCTGCATCCCGGCCGAACGCCACCAGGACCTTTTCAAGGACGTAGTCTTTCCCAAGCCGCCCACTTTCGACACCGACTACGCGGGCAAGCCCAGGGCGGTGGCGGAGGCGGACATGAAAATCGGCGGGAAAGGCGAAACGAGCTACGTGCAGGACTGGAACGAATTCATCCGCAACTACTACCGCGTGCTCACCGGGGTGGACGAAAACGTCGGCCGCATTCTCACTCTGCTCGACGAACTCGGCATCGCCGGCAACACCCTGGTCCTGTTCACCTCCGACAACGGCTATTTCCTGGGCGAGTTCCGCTTTTTCGACAAACGGCTGATGTACGAGCCTTCCCTGCGGATTCCGCTGGTGATGCGCTACCCGGAAAAGATCAAGCCCGGTACGGTGGTGGATCAGTTCGCCCTTAACGTGGACTTCGCCCCCACGATTCTCGATTTCTGCGGCATGCCTGTCCCGGACGATGTGGACGGCCGGAGCCTTCGGCCGCTGGTGGAGGGCCTGCCGGCGGCGGACTGGCGCCAGGATTTCCTCTACGAATACTACGCCTACCCCGACTGGCATTACGTCAGACCGCACAAGGGGATCCGGACCCGGAAGTGGAAATACATCCATTATTACGACTTCCCGAAGAACGAATACGAGCTTTACGATCTGGAAAACGATCCGCTGGAGGAACATAATCTCTACGGCCAGCCTGAATACGAGGAGATCACCCGGAAGCTGGCCGACCGACTGACCGCGCTGCGGGTCGAATCCGTCGACCCGGACCTGAAATTCGAATGAGGCATGGCTGATTCCGCATTCGCGTTTTTCTGTCGGAAGCTCATGGGGGAAGGGAGGCTGAGCGGGGTGAAATTGTTCGTAAAAACCAATCTTTTTCTGGCCCTGGCCTCGATATCGTTTCCGGCGCTGCTGGCATCCCAGTCGGCCAGCCTGAGGTTGAGCCGGCCGGGCGGTTTCCCGGCCATGCGGCCGGAAGTTTTCGAGATCGAGCGAGCCGCCGTGGTGCCGGTCAGGCCGGACCTCGACCAGCTCACCCGCTGCGGCCGGTTTCTGGACCGCCAGGGGGAGGACCCGGCCCTGCTGCCGCCCAAGCTCGGCATCGACGGCCGGCTCCATCAGCGGGCCGGCACCCGGCTGGCGGTGGCCACCAATGGCGACACTCTCCGGCTGATAGTGGAGTGTGAAGAACCGTTCCCGGAGCGGATGGGGAACGAGCTGGATGACTACTACGCTGATGACCGCGTGGAAATGATGATCGACCTGGACCACAATCACCACGACTTCTTTCTGATCACTGTCTGGCCCAGGGGGGACTGGCGGGTGGAAAGTTTCGAGGTGAGCGAGAACCACCTGGCCTGGGACCGCCGGCTCAGACGGCAGGGCCGGTCGCTGGAGGCAGTTCCGGGCGCGGCGCGGACCGAGACCGGCTGGCGCGCCACCGTCGACCTGAAGCTGCCGCTGCCGGTCGATGTCTGGCAAGTGGTGGGCCTCAACGTGGTGCGGCGCCGGGGAGTGGATGGAGAAGAAACCACTATGTGGTGCCCGGACCGGATGAATGTCTACGCGCCGCTCTATTTCGGCGACCTCTATCTGGGAAGCCCGCCCACCGTGGTACGATCGGTGCGGCTGGGCCAGGTCTGCCGGGGAGACAACCGCGGGGAGATGGCGGCTGAACAGGCCCCGGACGGGCTTGGACTGGCAGCGGCGAGCTGGAATTTCAAGGAAACTTGCCGGCAAGGGGAATACACTTTCAGCGATGGACGCTGCGCCTTCGATTACTGGGTCGACCCGCTTGAGCTGATGGATGCGGCCCTCGAGCTGTCCCTGGCCGGCCGGCACTGGGGCAGCTACGAATTCGGCTGGAAGAAGAGCATCCTGTTGACCCAGCGGTCCACCGGCAGGTTCCAGGAACCCAGGCCTCAGCCGGGGGATGACGATTACTGCTGGAAGTTCGCCCGCTACGTGCTCGACCGCCTGCCTGCGCTCTACCGTGAAGCGGATGGCCTTACCCTGACCGACGGCTACGGCATCCGGGTTGACCTGCGTCGCGAGGATGCGCTCGAAGTGCTGGCCCAGGTGGTGATGGAGCGTCTGGAGGGGGACGATGAGCGCCTGGCCGGGGCTGCCCTGTTGTTGTGCCAGCCGGGAGTGCTGGTCAGCTCATCGACCGGCGAAAGCCTCGCGCACCCTCAGTCCGGCCTGGGCCTGTTGCGCGTGGGCGCGGGCTTCTGCAATTCCTACGGCGAACTGCTGCGCGACCTGATCAACCGGATCCGCAATTCGCGGGGCCGGCTTTTCCAGGCCTGCGTGGTCAATTACGTGCCGGGCTCGACCAACACGTTCGGCTGGCCGCACCACTGGCTGGCAGCCGTGCGCTACCGCGGCGGCCTCACCCTGCTGGACTCCGAACTGGGCACGTTCTTCGTGGTGCCGGAGGAGGGCCGGCTGGCCACCCTGGATGACCTGCTCGAGCGGCCGGAGCTCGCCGATCTTTCCGGCTACGGCCTGTCCGAATACTTCCGCGACCGGGAAATCGGCGATTTCATGGTACGTGAAGCCGGCGACCTTTGGGAACTGCCTGAATGAACCGGGAACCCCTGCTTATCCACTGTTCGTGAACTTCCACCGGAGAGGACCATGCGCTGGCGTATCCCATTCTTCCTGCCGTTGTTGTCCCTTTTGCTAACCTTTTGCGCCGGACCGGAGTACCTGCCACAGGTGCCGGTCAACACCTGGACCCAGGTGGCCCGCGACGAACAGGGCGCCCGCCGCATGTGCTCGTTCCGCTGGGTCGGGGACGGCGGCTATTTCCTGCTCTGGGGCTACCACGGCTTCGTCACCGAATACTACGGCAACCCGGAGGTCCCTTTCACCGGCAACAAGGAGTACGATCTGGTCGCTTTCGATCCGATGGTCGGGCAGTGGCACAGCCAGTTGCCGTCCGGCAAGGAACAGGAGTGGGCCGAACAGCCTCCGCCCATGCACGAGTGCAGTTCTTACCAGGGGATCACCACCGGCAG
>JAZDIG010000355.1:0-9520 GCA_043805105.1 Candidatus Glassiibacteriota bacterium
CTCCGCCCGGCGCAGCAGCACCATCGCCAGCAGGCTGAAACCGAGTCTCAGGCCCACTTCGCCCAGGCCGTTGAACAGCCTGGCCAGCGGTGCGTTGATCTTCGACAGGCTGCGGCTGTTCTCGAGTGCTTCTTTATACCGGCCGCCCTGCCAGGCTGCCCCCCCTTTTTCCACCAGCCGCGCCAGACTTTTTTCCACCCGGTCCTGCCAGCGCAGGAAGACGTTTCTGTCGGTCAAGTTCCTCACCTCGCAGCTTCGATTGACGTTCAGGGCTGATATTAATAATGCGGCGGAAACTTTTTGGCAAGCACCCGGAGAGATCGGGCAGGAGAGGGGACCCGGTCTATTGCGGTGCGGCGGCCTTCCCGAGCTGGGCGTTACATTCGAGAATCCACTGCCTGGCCGATGGCTCGAGATCGGGGTTGGACAGCAGGTTGCTGAATTCTCCGATCGCCCGGCGGAACTCCATCGCCGCCCTTTTTCTGGCCGCAGCGTCCAGTCCGGCGCGCATGGTTTCGCCGGCCACGCGGGCCTCGGGAGTGGCCGAGGTGTCCGGGGGCAGGGGATTGAGCGCCCTGAGACCGATCTGATAGTGGGACATCGCCTTAAGGTAGTGAAGATACTGAGTCGGGCCGATCCGCACCATCAGCAGGCCCTCTCTGGTGATGATCGCGGTCTGGGGAAATTCACCGCCCAGATAGTGGAGGTATCCCAGGTTGTAATAATCGCGCACCCGCAGGCTTCTACCCATCCGCTTGCGCTCATCGATTATTTCGCGGTACTTGTCCATCGTACGCCGCCTGATCTCCCCATCCTGGGGCGTGCGGGCGAGCGCATCGCGCAGGGCGCCGAGTTCGGCCTCCAGGTTTTGGAGCCGAGTGGAATCGGCCGGACTGGCACTGTCGGCTGCAGCGCGGGCGCGAGCCGCACTGCGGCTGAAACTGTCGAGATAGCGGTAAACCGCTTCCGGGTCGAGACCGCCGGCTGGCACGACCACCGGAATCTGAGCCTCGGCCGCCTCATCTGCGGCCTCCCGGTCCGCCTGGATGGGAGCCGGGGACCAGGGACCAGGGGTGGTCAGTTCGACCGGCAGCCTGCTGTCCTCGGCCGGCTTGCCCCCGCCGATAATTCCGAAGTGTCCCAGCAGCAGAGCGATGCTGGCGCCCAGTCCGCCGGCGGCGATGCAGCCGGCGATAATCCTGAGCAGCAATAAGCCGATTTTTCTTCGCTGTTTTTCCTGCGACTCCTCCCTGCAATCCCAGGCGAGTTTCCGGCCGACAAGGCTGCTCAAGTAGCGCAGGACGTTGTCTATTTTTGTTTCACTGTAGACCGTCTTTTCCAGAATTTTGTCGATTTTGAGAAAATTTGTCAGGCCGGCGCGGCAGGTGCGGCACTCTTCCAGGTGCTGCTCCACCGGTCCGCGCAGTCTTGCCGGGATGCAGTTTCCCTCGATCTGATTGATGAGCGCCTTGAGCTGAGGACAATCCTGCGGGCTGTTCACGGCAACCGCCTAAGGGGACGGTGGTAGTGAAAAAATCTTAAAATCGTTGCAGACGACTGGAACAATTATGGATTATAAATGTTTGTCTGTCAAGCCGGGCAAGTGCAATTCCCATACCGCCTTCGCTGTCGGGAGCGTGCCGGCCGGGTTGCCGGGCCAGCCCGGAAGCCTTGATCAGGCTGCCGGATGGACAGCGGCCGAACGTCTTGGAAAAGGGGAAAAGCGTTGACACTCAAGAAGACCGGGATTAGCTTTCAAAGACAGTTACGAACGGTCTCCCGCCGTACGGGAGGAGGGCGGTTGTCCGAATAATATTCTGAAACACAGCGAGTCAGAAAACAGATGTTCCGGCCGTGGAGAACATTTGCCATCTTTTTCGTCCTGACGGCGGCCGCGGCCTGCGGCCCGATCGGGGCGAACCACGAGTCGCGCGGCGACCGCTATTACCTAAACGGCTATTATGACGATTCCCTGGCCGAATACCTGATGGCGGAGAAGACCCGGGGGGTGAGCGCCGACCTGCTGCGTAAGATCGGCAAAGTCTACGTGATGAAGGGTGACTTCTTCCAGGCGAAGAAATACTTCGACCGCTACTTCAGTCTCCACGATGCGGAACCGGATGCCGAGGTACTGCTGGACTACCTGCAGGTCGCGGTCGAGCGCGGCAGGGCCGGGGACACCACCATGATGGTTCACGCCCTGGAAGAAATCCTGCAAATCAACCCGAACTATAGTCTCGGCCGCTTCTATTTCGACCTGGGCGAGTACTATTACAACCTGCCGGATTACCACCGGGCGATAGCCTATTTCCTGCAGGGGATGCCGCTGGACGTGGATGTCGACCGGAAGGCGACCTACCTGCTCCATCTGGCAATGAGCTACGAGAAGCTGGAGGACTGGTTCAACGCTTACCTGTACTTCGACCAGTTCATTTCCCTGTACCCGGATCAGCCCGAGATCGAACAGGTCCGCTGGCACAAAGGAAGCTGCGCCTTTCCCCTGGCCAGGCAGGCTTTCGACCAGGGGGACCTGGAGCAGGCGTTTTCTTACCTGGACGAGATAATCGGCACGGGCCAGCCGCAGAACCTGGTGGACGATGCCTGGCTGCTGAAGGGTGACGTGCTGCTGGCGGACAAACGGCCGGAAGAAGCCAAGCAGGCTTACCGGCAGGTGCTCCGGCTCAATCGCTACTACTGGAAGGAAAAAATCGCGGAACAGGCGCGCAAGAAGATCGAGGAGCTGGAATTCAACCGGGAAGGCTCTTTCTGAAAAGTTGGAAACCTTGAGCCGACGGGGATGGTATTAGATTAAGGTCTTTATCCGCTGAAAAGGAATTTAAAAGCCTGAACGGGATTGTGGCCGTGGAGGATTCGTGGAGAAGATAAAAGACAGGGTGGCCCGGCTTGCCATGTCCGTGTCGCTGATCGCCTGGCTCTTTCAGGGCTGCTCTTCCGCCCTGCGTTTCGATCCGACCCCGGAGGGCGAGTTCCAGGCGGCTTACCATCAGTACGAAAACGGCAAATTCACTAAAGCCATCGAGCAGTTCAAACAGGTGATTTACAAGTATCCCGGAAGCGACCTGGTGGAACAGTCGCGCTATTATCTGGCCGATTCCTATTTCCAGAACAAGGACTTTCTGCTGGCGTCCAATGAGTTCGAGCAGCTGACCCGGGAGTTTCCCCAGGGCCGTTTCGCCGATGTGTCGCTGTTCAAGGCCGGGCTTTCCTATGCGGAAATGAGCCGCCGCCCGGAACGCGATCAGCAGGAAACCCGCAAGGCGCTCGAAACCCTGCAGACCCTGCTGGCCAAGTATCCGAATACCGAGTACGCCGATACCACCCGGAAGCACATCGCCAGGCTCAAAGACAAGCTCGCCGCCAAGGAAATGCTGACCGTCCGGTTCTATTACGATCGCCGGCTTTACGATTCGGCCATCATTTACCTGAAAGGCATACTTTCCAGCTACCCCGAGTCCAGCGAGATGCCTTCGGCTCTGTACCATCTGTACTACGCGAGCCTCAAGATGGGCTATCCGGACGACGCCGAGGATGCCCGCAAGTGGCTCTGCCGCGATTACCCGGATTCCCAGTACGGGCGTGAGCTCTGCGGGTCCAAGCCGGCGGACGACACTCTGACCGGTTCGCCGGGAGATAGCACCGGGGGCAAAAAGAACGAATGATCCCGCCGGCGGCCGGATGACCGTTACTCCGGGCGGAGGAGGAGGATAGTTGCGGATTGCGATGCTCGGCGGCACATTCGATCCGGTGCACCTGGGACATCTGATCGGCGCCGAAACTGCCGCCGACCAGCTCGGACTCGACAGACTGCTTTTCGTCCCGGCGGCCAATCCGCCGCACAAACTCGATGCCCGGATCACTTCGGCGGAACACCGGGTCGCCATGCTCGAGGCGGCGATCGAGGGCAATCCCAGGTTCGGCCTGTACCTCGAAGAGCTGAAACGGCCCGGCAGAAGCTACACCGTGGAAACTCTGCGCGATTTCCGGCACCAGCGGATGACCGCGGGCGATGAGTTGTATTTCATCCTGGGCGCCGACAACCTGGCTGAATTCAATACCTGGAAGGACTGGCAGGAAATCGCCCGTCTGGCCAGGATTGCTGTGCTGGCCCGCGCAGGTTTCGATCCGGACCTCGGTTTCGCCCCCGAGGAGTCGGGCACGGTGGAAGTCGTCCGGGTGGATATGCCCCTGATCGGCATTTCCGCTACCCGGGTGCGCAAGGCCAGCGCCGCCGGCCGCTCGATCCGCTACCTGGTCCCTCAGCCGGTCGCCGAATACATCAAGGACCACGGCCTCTACCGCAGTGCCGGTGGTTGATTCGCCGACCGGTTGGAGTTAGATTGCCTCAGTCGTCCCGCGAAAGCTGTCCGGCTATGTAATAATGCTGAAATCGGCTGAAGAGGAAAAATGATTCAGAGTATTTTGAAAATATTTTTAGGTGATAAGCACAAGCGAGAAATCAAGAAGATCCTACCGCTGGTGGACGATATAAACCGCATCTGCACAGAACTCGAAGGCCTCTCCGACGACCAGGTGCGCAGCCGCAGCCTGGAGCTCAAAAACCGCCTCAGGGCGATCGAGAACCGCGACGAACAGGAAGCAGCCGGCGAACAGGCCCTGCCTGAGGCTTTCGCCCTGGTCAAGGATGCCTGCCGCCGCAACCTGGGCCGGGAAATCACGGTCTGCGACCAGCCGATGAAATGGGACATGGTCCCTTACGATGTCCAGCTTATCGGCGCGGTCGTCCTGTACCGGGGAAAGATCGCGGAAATGGCGACCGGCGAGGGCAAGACCCTGGTGGCGGTGATGCCGCTCTATCTGAACGCCCTCAAAGGCCACGGCGTACACTTGGTCACCGTGAACGACTACCTCGCCCGCCGCGACGCCGAATGGATGGGCACCATCTTCACCTTTCTCGGTCTCAGCGTTGGCTGCATCCAGCACGACATGGAGCCTCCCGAACGTCAGCAGGTCTACAACTGCGACATCGCTTACGGCACCAATAACGAGTTCGGATTCGACTACCTGCGGGACAACATGACCCTGCGGCTGGAAGACCGGGTGCAGCGCGAGCACTATTACGCGATAGTCGACGAGGTGGACAGTGTGCTGATCGACGAAGCGCGCACGCCGCTGATTATCTCCGGCCCGGTGCACGGCAGCGAGGGCAAGTTCAATCAGTTCAAGCCGATGGTGGAAGACCTGGTGCGGGTCCAGGTCAATGAGGTGAACACCCTCGTAGCCGAGGCGGGGGACATGCTGCGCAAGGCCGAACAGGAAACCGATGACAAGAAAGCCGCGGAGCTGAATTACGAAGCCGGCAGGAAGCTCCTGCAGGCCTCGCGCGGGATACCCAAGAACAAGCGGCTCATGAAACTGCTGAACGAGATCGGTAACAAGAGGCTCCTGCTGCGCGTGGAAGCCGATGTCATGCGCGAGAAGAAGATGCAAGAGCTGGACGAGGCGCTCTATTTCTCGATGGATGAAAAAGGCAACCAGGTCCAGCTTACCGACAAGGGCCTGGACCAGCTGAGCCCCAGGGACCCGAACCTTTTCATCATTCCGGACCTCTCGGTGGAGGTCAACGAAATCGAGAGCGACCCCCGCCTCAGCCCGGCCCGCAAGCTCGAAAAGGTCCAGGAAATCGAAAAGGAATTCATCGAAAAAAGCGACAAGATCCACACCATCCACCAGCTGCTCAAGGCCTACATCCTGTTCGAGAATGACGTCGAATACGTGGTGCAGGAAGGTAAGGTGCTGATTGTGGACGAGTTCACGGGCAGACTGATGCCGGGCCGGCGTTTCAGCGAGGGGTTGCACCAGGCCCTGGAGGCTAAGGAGGGAGTCAAGGTTGAGGGCGAGACCCAGACCCTGGCCACTATCACCCTGCAGAACTACTTCCGGCTCTACCGCAGGCTGGCCGGCATGACCGGTACCGCGGAAACCGAGGCGGACGAGTTCTGGCAGATCTACAAGCTGGACGTGATCGTGATCCCGACCGACCGGCCGGTGGTCCGCCACGACAGTGACGACAAGATCTACCGCACCCGCCGGGAAAAATTCAACGCCATCATCGACGAGATCGAGCGGCTGAACCAGGAAGGCCGGCCGGTGCTGGTCGGCACGATCAGCGTGGAAATCTCGGAAACCCTCAGCCGCATGCTCAAGCGCCGCGGTGTTAAGCACCACGTACTCAACGCTAAGTACCACCAGCAGGAAGCCGAGATCGTGGCCCGGGCCGGCCAGAAAGCCGCGGTCACCATCGCCACCAACATGGCCGGCCGCGGGACCGACATCAAGCTGGGCGAGGGTGTGAAGGAGCTGGGCGGCCTGGCGATTGTGGGCACCGAGCGGCACGAGGCGCGGCGGATCGACCGCCAGCTCCGCGGCCGTTCCGGACGCCAGGGCGATCCCGGCTCGAGCGAATTCTACCTCTCCCTCGAAGACTCCCTCATGCGCCTGTTCGGCAGCGACCGGATCGCCGGAGTGATGGACCGCCTGGGCCTGGAAGAGGGTGAGGTGATCACCCACCCGCTGGTCTCTCGCTCGATCGGCCGGGCGCAAAAAAAAGTCGAGGCCAACAACTTCCAGATCCGCAAGCACCTGCTGGAATACGACGACGTGATGAACCAGCAGCGCGAAGTGATTTACGGCATGCGCCTGTTCGCCCTGATGGGCAAGGACATGGACGAAGATTTCAAAATCATGCTCGACGAGGCGGTGCAGAACAAGCTCAACCTTTACGTCGTCGAGGGATCACCGCCGGAGGACTGGGACCTGCAGGGGCTTAGCCGGGACCTGCTGCGCGCCTTCCTGCTCAACGTCCGCATCGAAGAGAAAGACATTCCCGAGCTGACTGCCGGGCACGTGAGGGAGAGGGTGCAGTTGCTCGTGGATGAACTGTTCCGGATCAAATGCGAACAGTTGGGCTCTGACCGCCGCAGCTTCCTGATGCAGCAGGTAATGATGCGGGTGATCGACGAAAACTGGCGCGAGCACCTCTACAATCTCGACCACCTCAAGGCCGGGATCAACTTCCGCGCCTACGGCCAGAAGGACCCGCTGGTCGAATACAAGAAGGAAGCCTTCGATACCTTCGTCACTCTGCTTGACCGGATCAAGGAAGAAGTTGCGTCGCTGTTCTTCAAAGCGCAGTTTATAGAGCCGGAGGAAATGGAGCAGAAACGCGAGCGGCCGGAACAACTCGCCGTGCACCACGCCACCATTTCCGCTTTTTCCGTCGGGGAGTCGGCGGGGCTCACTCCCGAGCCGGGGCCGTCCAGGCCGAAAACCGTCAGGCACGACCGGCCGAAGATCGGCCGCAACGACCCCTGTTACTGCGGCAGCGGTAAAAAGTTCAAACACTGCCACGGCAGGGACTGACTCATCTTTTATCAGTCCCTGGCAATCCAACCGCGGAGTCCAAAATGGTCGAAGTCACGAGCCAGCAGGCCGAGGCGATCCTGACCAGGGAACAGCTCAGGGAAATCGAGCGCTACCAGTCGCGATTCGCCGAACTGGAACGCGAGTTGTCCTCGATGGTGGATGATTTCATCAGCGTGCTCAACCGGCATTACTTCAACCGGGAAAACGGATACGTGGAACAGCAGCAGCAGAACCTGCGCGAGGTGGTGGCCCTCCAGGCCCGCCTCGACAAGCTCGGCACTACGATGTCGGCCCAGGCCGGGGAACTGAAGAATTACATGGTGCAGCTGCAGAACAGTCTCCACGGCCTGCCCGCCAAGCCCGCCGCCCCAGCCGAGGAGAAAGCCGGGGGAGACCAGGCGGCTAAAAAGGAAGAAACCCCGGCCGCCGCAATACCCGAAAAGGAAGCGGGAAAGCAGGAGGCAGCCGATAAGGAGAAAGCCACCAGCAGCGATCTGGTCAACCGCAGCGGCAAAGGCTTGGCGGATGGCAGCCAGCAGGGCGGAGAGATTTCACTGAAGCTCCTTTTCGATGAGCTCCACCTGGCCGAACCGGTCAACTCCGGCGTGCTCAATGAAATCAGCCAGGCGCTGCGCAAGCTCCTCTACGACCGCAAGCTTGTCGGCTACAGCAAAACCTCCTTTGTCTTCGGCCGCGACCGGTCGATCGACCAGTTGCTGGAGGACCTGGCGCCCATTTTCATCGCCGAATCCCTGTGCGGCTTAATGCGGGAGCGCAGGCTGATCGAGCCGGGAGAGACGGAGCGACTCAAAGTGGCCTGCAACGATAAGCGCGAGCTGATCTATCTCCTCACTTGAGTGGGCCGCTCTTACGAATTGCATTCCCCCCGCAAGTGAATTCCCCGCCGCCAAGAGGTATTTGCGCGATTTTCCTGAACATCTTGCCTAAACCGTTTTATAATTTTATAAAGAAAGTAAGAGCACGGCTTTGCGGGCGCTTGGCGCCCGATCACGTTCGGATGATGCGATGCCCAAGGACTCATTGCTTAAAGCACTTGCCGCCAATTCATCGGCTCTCGACATGGAGCTGATCGAGAAGGCTTACGAATTCAGCGCGGCCGCTCATGCTGGCCAGAAGCGCAAATCCGGCGACGACTTTATCTGGCACGCCGTGGAGGTGGTCCGGATCCTGGTGGATCTGAACCTCTACGACAGCGTGACAATCGCCAGCGCCCTGATTCACGATGTCTGTGAGGACACCGGCGTCTCCCTGATCTTTGTCGTCAAGGAATTCGGCGAGGAAGTGGCCAGCCTGGTCGACGGCCTGACCAAGATCGGGCGCATGGACGGCTACAATTTCCGCTCGGTGCAGGAAGAGCAGGTGGAGAACTACCGCAAGCTCATCCTCTCAATGGCCCGGGACATCCGGGTAATCCTGATAAAGTTCGCGGACCGGCTGCACAACATGCGCACCCTCTTCGCTCTTCCCGAGGAGAAGAAGAGACGGATCGCCCGCGAAACGCTCGACGTTTACGCTCCCCTGGCTCACCGTTTCGGCATCGCCCTGATCCGCTGGGAGCTGGAAGACCTGGCCTTCAAATACCTGGAGCCGGAAAAGTACAAGAAACTGGCCAAGCAGGTGAGCCTCAAGCGCGGCGAGCGGGAAAAGTCGGTGGAACAGTTCAAGCAGCCGCTGCAGAAAGCGATCGACGAGGCCGGGATCAAGGCCGAGGTGACCGGGCGGCCCAAGCATCTTTACAGCATACATAATAAGATGGAGCGCAGGAGCAAATCGTTCGAGGAGATTTACGACCTCCTGGGCCTGCGCGTGCTCACCGAATCTTTGGCCGACTGCTACCATGTGCTGGGTATCGTGCATTCCACCTGGACGCCCCTGCACGTCCGCTTCAAGGACTATATCGCGACGCCCAAGTCGAACATGTACCAGTCCCTGCACACCACGGTTTACGGGGCTGAAGGCCAGATGATCGAGGTGCAGATCCGGACCCGGGAGATGCACCGCACCGCCGAATACGGTATCGCCGCCCATTGGCGCTTCAAGGAAGGCAAGAAGATCGAGGAGGACATGGACCGGCGGATGACCTGGCTGCGCGAGG
>JAZDIG010000356.1:0-3421 GCA_043805105.1 Candidatus Glassiibacteriota bacterium
TGCGGCAATGACCGGCTGGCCGTGATCCTGGGCGACAACATCATCGAGAAAAACATCGTCCAGGCGGTCCGGGAGTACGAGCGGCAGCCGGAGGGGGCGAAAATACTGCTCAAGGAAGTGCCCGACCCCCAGCGCTTCGGAGTGGCCAGAATTATCGACGGCCGGATCGAGCGGATTGTCGAGAAGCCCAAGGAGCCGGACAGCAACCTGGCGGTGATCGGCATCTATTTCTACGACTCGCTGGTGTTCGACTTTATCGACCGGCTCGAGCCCTCCGAGCGGGGGGAGCTCGAAATCACCGACGTCAACAACCTGTATCTCGAACGCGGCCTGCTCACCCACTCGATCATCGACGGCTGGTGGACCGACGCCGGTACGTTCGATTCGCTGCTGCGGGCCGGCACTCTGGTGGCCGAAACCGGAGCCAACAACCTCTGATTGGAATTTCATCGTCCGGCTGGACCCGGCCCGAACCAGCTACCCACGGGGGTTTTAATGATCGATGGCGTAGTTACGAAAAAACTCAGGGTAATCCCCGATGAACGGGGGCGTCTGATGGAGATCCTCCGGGACGATGACGAACTGTTCGAGCGGTTCGGCCAGGTGTACGTCACCACTAACTTCCCCGGCGTGGTCAAAGCCTGGCACTTCCACCGGGAACAGACCGACAACGTCGCCTGCGTGAGCGGCATGATCAAGCTCGTGCTCTGCGACTGGCGCAGCGAAAGCCGCACGTACAAAATAATCGAGGAGTATTTCATCGGCGAGCACAATCCGCTCCTGGTGCAAATTCCACCGATGGTGCTGCACGGCTGGAAGGGGATCGGCACCCGGGAGGCGATCGTGATAAACGTCCCCAACCAACGCTACGAATACGAGAACCCCGACGAGATGCGCCTGGATTGGGACAGCAAGGAAGTGGGTTACGACTGGGAAATCAAATACTGTTGACCGGCCCGGCTTGCCGTTTGCGGTCAGGCGCCGGCCTAACGAAACCCTCCATGCGGCATGGAGGTATTTGTTTTTATTCGAGGCGATTTTTCCGGATATGACATGAAAATTCTGGTCACAGGCGGAGCCGGGTTCATCGGTTCCAACTTTGTCCTCCACCTGCTCGCCTCCCATCCGGACGCGCAGGTGGTCAACCTGGACAAGCTGACTTACGCCGGGGACCTCGAAAACCTGGCTGAGCTGGAGGGAGACGGCCGGCACCGCTTCGTGAAGCTCGATATCTGCGACAGTGCGGCAGTCCAGGAACTGGTGGCCGGGGAGAAGCCGGATGCGGTGGTCAACCTGGCGGCCGAAAGCCACGTGGACCGCAGTATCCAGGGACCGGAGGTTTTCACCCGCACCAACGTGCTCGGCACCCTCTCGATGCTCGAAGCCGCCAGGAAAGCCGAGGTGCCGGTTTTCATCCAGGTCAGTACCGACGAAGTGTACGGCACGCTGGGCGCCAGCGGGCGATTTACCGAGGACAGCCCGCTATTGCCCAACAGTCCTTATGCCGCCAGCAAGGCCGGGGCAGATCATCTCGTGCGCGCCTTCCATCGCACTTACGGGATGGACACGCGGATCACTCGCTGCAGCAACAACTACGGCCCCTATCAGTTCCCGGAGAAGCTGATCCCGCTGATATTGACCAACGCCATGGAGGGCAAGCCCTTGCCGGTGTACGGCGATGGCCTGCACGTGCGCGACTGGATTTACGTCACCGACCACTGCCGCGCCCTGGCCGCCGTGCTGGAAAAGGGCCGGGCCGGCGAAGTCTACAATATCGGCGGAACTCAGGAGATGCCCAACCTCGAAGTGGTGCGGACTATCGTGCGGGCGGTGGGGGCCGACCAGTCCCTGATCCGCTTCGTACCGGACCGCCCGGGGCACGACCGCCGCTACGCGATCGATTGTTCGAAAGTTAAGCGGGAGCTGGGCTGGGCGCCGGAAGTGGAATTCAGCGCCGGAATCGCGGCCACGCTGGAATGGTATGCCGGCCACGAGCTCTGGTGGCGGCGGATCAAGAGCGGAGAATACAGGCACTACTACGAAAAAATGTACGGTAAACACGTATGAAGGTTCTGGTTACCGGCGCAGAGGGCACGCTGGGCCGCGAGCTGGTTGCCCGGCTTGCTCGCTCCCATACTCCGGTCGCCGCCGACATCGGTGACTTCGATGTCCGGGACGGAGAGCGGACCCTCGAGTTCGTGCGTGAAGCCGGACCGGACCTGATCATTCACGCCGCCGCTTACACGGATGTGGACGGCGCCGAACGAGAGCCTGGGACTGCGCTCGCGGTCAATGCCACGGGCAGCGAAAACGTGGCGGCCGCCGCCCGGGCCGCCGGAGCGCGGATGGTGCTGATCGGCACCGACTACGTATTCGACGGCCAAAAGCGCGGGCCTTACCTGGAAAGCGACCGGCCCAATCCGCTAAACGAGTACGGCCGGAGCAAGCTGGCCGCCGAGGAGCTGGCGCGGCGGGTTTTGCCCGAAGTGACTATCGTCCGCACGGCCTGGCTCTACGGGGCGCACGGGGAAAGTTTCCTGACGAAGATTCTGGCCGCAGTCCGGGGCAGTGAGACACTGAGGGTGGTGACCGACGAGTCGGGCAGCCCGACCTGGGCCTCGGACCTGGCAGCGGGAATTGTCGGACTGGTCGAGAGCGGGCCGGCCGGAGGGCTTTATCATCTGGCCGGGGGCGGCAGTTGTTCGCGGTACGAGCTGGCCGTGGAATGGTTCCGCCTGCTCGGTGTCGGCCCTGTAACCGTGGGAAAAACGACGCGGCTGGAGTTTCCCACCGCGGCCCGGCGGCCGGCGAACAGTGCGCTGGCCTCGGAGCGGCTCCCCGCGCTCGGCCTCGCTCCACTCAGGCCGTGGCAGGATGCCTTGCGGGAATTCGCTGCGGCAGAGGGGAAGGTTATGCTCAGGAAGTGGCTGGAGGGGGATGCCGGCATCGAATGACAGGCTCGGCACTGTCCGGGACAGACTATTGCGCTGGCTGCCGGCGGTGCTGTGGATGGGACTGATCTTTACGCTCAGCAGCTTTTCCTATCCCGGATTCGTCGCCAGGGTTTTCCGCCATCAGGATAAGCTGTTCCATCTGGTGGAATTCGGCATACTCGGCGTCCTGTTCGCGCGCGCCATGCGCTGGACCGGAGCCGGGAGCCGCGGCCGCTATTGGAGTGCGCTGGCCTTGGTAGCGCTGTTCGGCGCGCTGGATGAATTTCACCAGAGCTTCGTTCCTCATCGGCTGCCGGACTGGACCGACTTCGCCGCCGATTGCCTGGGAGCCTTGATCTTTATCCAGGTCTGGGCTGCGGTCCGCGGGGAAAGCCTGTTCAGGTCCCCGGCCCGGGGGGCGGAAAGCGATTAGTCGGGGACGAAAATCAGAATCAAGGGAATCCAGCCGGTCATGAGATACCAGATAC
>JAZDIG010000357.1:0-6106 GCA_043805105.1 Candidatus Glassiibacteriota bacterium
GGTGGTGAACGACCGGATCGACGTGGCGCTGGCAGCCGGGGCCGATGGGGTCCACCTGGGCGCCAGGTCGATTCCACTGGCCCGGGCGGTGGAACTCTGCCGCAGCCGGGGGCTTGGCGTGGGCTATTCCTGCCACGACCTCGGGCAAGCCGAAGCAGCCGCTCGCGCGGGCGCCGACTACCTGTACCTCGGCACCGTCTTCCACTCTGCCGGCAAGCCGGGGACTGTGCCCTGCGGCACGGCGATTTTGGCCGAGGTCTGCCGCGGGGTGCCGGTGCCGGTCTTCGGGATCGGGGGCATCGATCCGGGCAACATCCGGCAGATCGCCGAGGCGAGCGCGAGCGGTGCGGCGGTGATCACCGCCGCCTGGGAGGCCCTGGACTTCGTCGGAAATGTCAGGCTGATGAGCGCCGCCTTCGATTGAGCTATTGGCGAGGCCGCGGAGAGGGACGGGCCGGCACGGTCATTGCGGACCGCCGCCCGCCGCGGGATTCCGACCTGGTGTTGTTTGCATTGCCGGGGCCGCCCCGCCCCCTGCACCGTTACGCTGGACGCGTGCAAACCAACAGGAGACACTCGATGATCACTGTAACCGTCAATGGGGAAAAAAGGAAAGTCCAGCGCGAGGCCGTGGTGGCTGACCTGCTGGTCGAGCTCGGTATCGGTGAACGGCGGATCGCGGTGGAACGTAACCGCGAAATTGTCAGTCGGGAAAAGTACGCTCAAACTCCGCTCGAAGAGGGTGACGTTTTCGAAATTATCGAATTCGTCGGCGGCGGCTTCTGAGTTACTGGCTGGATGAGATTCAGTACTCGTGGATAGTGCCGGAACGCAGAGAAAGGTGAGATCGAAATGACCGAGGATGGAAAGCTCACTATCGCCGGACGCAGCTTCCGCAGCCGGCTGATGGTGGGGACGGGCAAGTACAAGGACAACCAGACCATGGTGGCCGCGCACCAGGCCAGCGGGGCCGAAGTGGTCACGGTCGCGGTGCGGCGGGTGGACCTGGACCGCAAGAGCGCGGATGCGATGCTCAACTTCATCGACACGAAGAATTTCTTCATCCTGCCCAACACCGCCGGCTGCTACAGCGTGGATGAAGCGGTCCGCACCGCCCGGCTCGCCCGTGAGGCGGGCCTCAGCGAATGGATCAAGCTCGAGGTGATCGGCGATGAAAAGACCCTTCTGCCGGACACTGAAGGCTTGATCCAGGCCACGAAGCAATTAGTGGCCGAGGGCTTCAAGGTGCTGCCCTACACCAATGATGACCTGATCGTCGCCCGCAAGCTCGAGCAAGCCGGTGCGGTGGCGGTCATGCCCCTGGCTTCGCCGATCGGCAGCGGCATGGGCATCCTCAACCCGATCAACATCCGTTTCATCAAGGAGGCGGTCAAGCTGCCGGTGATAGTCGATGCCGGCGTGGGGACGGCCAGCGATGCAGCGGCAGCGATGGAGCTGGGAGTGGACGGCATATTGATGAACACCGGGATTGCTTCAGCCAGGGACCCGGTGGCCATGGCGCGGGCAATGAAACTGGCGGTGGAAGCCGGCCGTCTCGCCTTCCTGGCCGGCCGCATGCCGAAAAAGGAATACGCTGCGGCCAGCAGTCCCACCACCGGCAAGATCGAATGACCCCGGGGGCCGGCCGGTCCCCGTACGGTCAATTCTCCATTTCGGTCACCTTTACGTCCGCTCTTCGTTCCCGCATGAAACGGTTGCGCATGTCGCCCAGCCATTCGTTGGGGAATCTTTCGTTGAGGTCGAGGTCGAGCCACGCCACGCTCGGCCTCTCTTTCGCCTCCGCCAGGATGGCGCCCCAGTGGCTGTAAATAGCGGTGGGGAGGTCGGAGTAGGCGGAGGTGACCAGGAAGACCTGGTTCTCTATCGCCCGGGCTTGTGCCAGCACCGCGTTCCCGCCCCAGATCGGGCAGAAGACGATTTCTGCGCCCTGTACCGCCAGGGACCGCGCCGGGTCCACGTACTGCAGGTCCCAGCAGATCATCATCCCGATCCGGCCGAAATCGGTGTCGAAAACCGGGTAGGAGTTGCCCGGGGTGCAGCCCGCCTCGATTTCTTCCCGCGGCAGGTAAACTTTGTGGTACTTGCCTGCCACCCGGCCCTGGCGGTCGATCAGCACAGCGGTGTTGTAGACTGCGTGCCCGTCGCGCTCGCCCATCGCGCCCACGATGTACATCCCGTATTTACGGGCTACTTCGCCCAGCATTTCGGTGGTGGGCCCGGGAATCGGTTCGGCGATGTCCGGGTACTTGACTCCCGGCTTACCGACACCGGCCAGGTTGATCCCTTCCCCGATACAGACGATGTCGCAGTGGTTGCGGCCGGCTTCTTCGAGCTGTGGGATATAGGCCTGGACGCTGGCTTTGCTGCTGCCCAGTCCCCGCGGGTAGCAGTTGACCGTGGCGACTCGGACAGTGCGTTTGGCCGGAGCCGGTAATTCGCTGAAGGTGATGTTATCCCACCAGACCGTACCCTGCGGGGAATAGCTCAGGTACAGTTCGATGACTACTGCGGCGGCATTGTCGGGAGCCTGGAACATTCCGCTGTTTTTGTGCCATTGGCCCTTAACGTCTGTCTCCAGCACGTATTCCGGCTGACCCGCCCTGCCCCCGTCAGCCTTGCTCCAGTCCAGCCGGCTCAGCACCTCCTGCCTGGAAAAAGACACTCCGGCGGCCTGGTACCAGGCCTCGATCCGGTACCAGGCTCCCGGCTTGATCCCGCCGATCTTTTTCTGCCAGCAGCCGTGGGCCGAATTGTTGGAAGCGCCGTTAATCGCCAGACTGCCGGCACCTCCCAGGCTGGGCAGTTCAGCGGCAAAGAAGCGGGGACGAGTTTCATCGCGCTGGCTCCAGATCCCCCAGCCTGCCACTTCATCCGCCCCGCCGCTGAAAGAATCCTGCTGAAAAAGAATTTTTCCATCATCGCCCGCGGCTGCTCCGGCCATTCGGCCGTGAATACCGTAAAAGAAAATCAGGGCTGCCAGCAATAGTGCGGTTTTTCCCAGCATTTTTCCCGATTCAGAAAGTGAGCCGGCCATATTCATCTCCTTTTTTCCGGTTATCTTACAGTGTTTCATGGTGTTAAAAATGTAAGATTGTAAGTTCGATGAGTCAAGCGGGTGGTTGGCGGTTCGTAATATTGATTTGCACCACGAGTGCATCCACGCGGCTTGCCGAGGGAAATATTCAATTGCCCCGAAAAAGCTTCCGCCACCTGCCGGAAGAAAAACTATTCAGGGCGTGCCGGTATTGCCTGGCTCAATGTCGCAAAGATTCGTTCAACAGGATCGTGGATTCTGTAACTCTGGGCAAGGAAAAGAATTCCTGAATTTCAGCGGGGACTCTTTCCCGGCACACCGAGCTTGTCTGGCCACGATGATCTGATTTTTTTTCAGTCGATGTTGAAAACCGGCCGACATCGCGTTATATTCTTTTCATTGATTTAAATATTAATTTGCGAAGTGGCTTATAGGTCAATTCTTTTTCCGGGCAGGGCAGCCAGATGGCCGAACAATATTTTCCGGTCCCGCTCAAGCGGATCGTTATCGATACCGTCCCCAATTTCGATCTGTTCATCAAGCAGAAGGACCATTTCGTACTCTACCGCAAGGCCAACCTCAAGTTCGAACAGCAGACTCTCACCAATCTGATAGGAAACCGGATCGAATCGCTCTACGTCGCCAAACACGAGCTGAAGCTTTACGAACAATACCGGGAGAAGATCAGGGCCGAACAGGAATCGTCGTCCAAAGAAAAAGGCTTTTCCGGCATTTACACCGACCCGGTGGAAGTCGACCGCTACCATGACATTCTGGACCACTACCACGTCATCGATCGCTCCCTGTTCGATCCCGGGCTGATGCTGACTTTCCCGGCGTTCTACCACGAAAAGAACGATGTGCTTCTGGCGGAGGATTTCGAGACCAAGCCGGAGGGGCCGTGGGAATTGACTTTACTGTCCTTCGACCCGGACAAAGAGCTGATGATTAAAAATGAGGACAAGCCGGCCTACCGTAAGTACGTCCAGGAAATGCTCACTGCCAGGCGGGACATCCCGGTCGCAAAGCAGGCGGCCGTGCTTAGGGAGATGAGCAAGATCGTAGTCAGGGATGTGCTCGATGACCCGCGCAGCGGCGAAAACATCAAGAAAGCCGACCACATGGTGGGAGACCTGGTCGAATTCATCCTCGACAACGAAACGTCTTTCTACTCGCTGATGAAGATCAGCGGGCACGACTATTACACCTATGTCCATTCGATGAATGTCTGTACCTTCTGTATCGCTATCGGTTCCGCGATCGGGCTGCCGCGCAAGCCTGAGCTCGAATGGCTGGGCCTGGGCGCCATGCTTCACGATGTGGGCAAGGCGCTGGTCGATCCCCTGCTGATCAACAAACCGGGACGGCTCACCGAGGAAGAATTCAAGCAAATGAAGGACCACGTCCTGTTGGGCGTGAATGCCCTCAGGGAGAACCACAACCTTCCGGAAAGGGTGTACGAGCCGGTGGCTCAGCACCACGAAAAACTGACCGGGATCGGCTATCCTTACGGCCTCAAGGGTGACCAGATCAGTATGTTCGGCCGCATCTCCTCGGTAGTCGATATCTACGATGCTCTCACCACCGAGCGCTCCTACAAGAAAGCGCTCAGCCCCTTCGAAGCTCTCAGCTTCCTTTCTAAAACTCAGAAAGATTACGACAGCAACCTGCTCACCCAGTTCATCCTCATGCTGGGCAAGCAGATCGAAAAGGAGATCAGAGGGGTTTGACTGGTTTCCCGGATTGCCGGGTAAGGAAAAGGCGGCTGTAAAGCCGCCTTTTCCTTACTCGGAGATTTGGGACAGTCCCATTACTTGCCGGTCGCGACCGGATTGTCCGGATCCGACTGCCATTGGCTGAACGAGCCGTCGTACAGGGCGACGTCGTAGCCCAGGTACTTGAGGGTGAAATAGCCGAGACTGGCCGAGCGGCCGGTGCGGCAGTAGGTCACAGCCTTACCGCCGGGAGCCAGGCCCGCGTCCGCGTAAAGGGCTCTCAACTGATCGGCAGGCTTGAAGCGGGGCAGGTCACGGCTTTCCACCGTCCCATCGGCGGTAGCGTTGATGGCGCCCGGGATGTGGCCTCCGCGCTGAATCCCGCTGCCCGGAGTTTCGCCGGAAAACTGGTCGGCTGCCCGGCAGTCGACCAGGGCTGAGGCTTCCCCTCCGCCCGTGATTTCGCGCACCTTATCCATTCCAGCAATCACCCCGGGATTGATCCGGGGACCGTAAGCCGACTCTACCACTTCCGGCACCTCTGTGGACAGCGGCCGGCCTTCGGCTTTCCATCCCGCCAGTTGTCCATCCAGCAGCGCTGCCGAGTCGCCCAGGCCCAGGTAATCGAGGGTAAAATAGGCGCGGGCCGCCATTACTCCCTCTCCATCGTCGTATATTATTATCCGGTCTGCGGAATCGATGCCAAGACGGCGAACCAGGGCGGTGAGGCTTTCCAGCGAGGGCAGCTCGTTGGCTACGCCGTTAGTGTCTACGGTGACCTCGCTCCAGCCGATATACTGCGCCCCGGGGATGTGGCCCTGGTCGTAAGATTCCCGCGCGGTCGAAACCTGGAGCACCACGAGGCGGCTGCTGCCGAGGTAGTCGACCAGCCAGGCGCTGCCGACCAGCATCCCGCTCCTGACCGCGGGTTCGGCTTTAGCGACAGGCCCGGCACCGGTACTTTCCGGGCCCCGTCCTGTGCAGGCGGCTGCCAGAGCGATCCAGGCGGCAGTCACGAGCAAAATCAGATATCTTGCGTTCTTTTTGTATCTCATGGTCAAATCCTTGGCTGAGTTCAGGGCTCGTGAAAAATAAGAAAAGCGCCGGCGGTTTCATCCCGGCCGGCGGTGCGACAATTCTCCGGTCTGATCGGCCCGGGATTCGGCAAAAAAGGCCGCCAGCGGCGGCCCTTCTGAATTTCATTTATACAAAATATTCGATCAGGGACAAGCTCAATTGGTCCCGATACTGTCTACCGCGCTGCTTTCGATCCCGATAATTTCAATCTCGAAGGTCAGGTCCTGGCCGGCGAGGGGATGGTTCATGTCGAGAGTGA
>JAZDIG010000358.1:0-20398 GCA_043805105.1 Candidatus Glassiibacteriota bacterium
ATAGCCAGCACGATCCAGAGCGGACTGGCCGCGAAGACCGGGCTGAGGTCGTGCCGGGTGAACACCCAGTAGAGCAGCGCCAGGGTGACCCCGATTTTGGCGAGGGAGGAGAGGAATCGTTTCAAGTGCGCTCCGGAGGCAGCTGTAAATTCGCCCGGCAATATAACGCAGGGGCCGCTTTCGGGCAATATCGAAGCCGCAGGAGAAGGAGCTCGCGGCGAGCTTACTCTTTATATTTCTTGCTTTTAGAAGCGGAAATGCTATATTGCCCGGGACCCTTTCGACCCGTGGCCGATCCGATGCACGAACTGTCTATCGCTGAAAACATCCTCGAAATAATCGAAAGCCACCGGGCCGCACAGGGCTTCACGCGCTGCAGCTCGGTCAGGCTGAAATTAGGCCTGCTGGCCGCAGTGGATGAAGAGGCGCTGCGCTTCGCCTTCGAGGTGATCACGGAGGATACGCCGCACCGCGGCGTGGCCCTGGAGGTGGAAAAGAGCTTTCCCCGGGCACGGTGCGCCTGCGGGCAGAGCTTCGAGGTGCGGGAGCTGGTTTACCTCTGCCCCAACTGCGGTTCGCCGCGCGCACGGCTCGAGGGGGGCGATGAGCTCGACATCCTGTCTCTGGAGGTTGAACTGCCATGACCACCATCGACATCAATGACCGCCTGCTGTCCAAGAACGATCAGTACGCCCTGGCTAACCGCCGCAATTTTGACGAACATTGCCTCTGGTGCGTCAACCTGATCAGCGCCCCCGGATCGGGGAAGACCTCGCTGATCGAAAAAACCGTGGACCATTTCGCCGGCAAGCTCGGGATCGGGGTGCTGGTGGGCGACCTGGAAACGGAAAACGATGCCGCCAGGATCGCCGGCCACGGTGTGCCTGTCCGGCAGATCATCACCGGCGGGACCTGCCACCTCAATGCCCGCACCATCGGCGACTTCCTCCCCCATTTCAACCTCGACAGCCTGGACGCCCTCGTGATCGAAAACGTGGGCAACCTGGTCTGCCCCGCCACCTATTATCTTGGGGAACACGACCGGGTCTGCCTGATCAGCACGCCCGAGGGTGACGACAAGCCTCTCAAGTACCCGGGCGCCATACACACTTCCAACCTCCTGCTCATCACCAAGACCGACCTGGCGCCCTACACGGATTTCGACATCGAAAAGGCCGGCCGGAACGCGTTGGCGATCGAATCGACAATCGAAGTGATGGCCCTTTCCTGCAAGAGCGGGGAGGGGATGGAACAGTGGTACGGATGGTTCGAAAGCCATGCACGACTCCGCGCAAAAAAACAGGGAGCGGCCGGACAGTGAAGGGCGGCTGGAAAGCGAAAGCATCCGGGTCACCGGTATCGTGCAGGGAGTTGGTTTCCGGCCGTTCGTCTTCCGGCTGGCCCATCGTCTGGGGATTGCCGGCCGGGTGGCCAACACAGTACACGGGGTGAAGATCGAGGCCGAGGCGGAACCGGGAGCGCTGGCTGAATTCGTCCGGGCCCTGGTCCAGGATGCCCCGCCGATAGCCTCGGTGCAGTCGGTCAGGCGCAAGCGAACCGGCCTGAAAGGCTACTCCGGTTTCCAGATCGTTCCCTCCACCAGCCAGGCTGGCCGCACCACCTGCATCTCGCCGGACGTGGCGGTCTGCGAGGACTGCCTGGCCGAAATGCGGGACCCCTCGAACCGCCGCTGGCGCTATCCCTTTATCAACTGCACCAACTGCGGACCGCGCTTCACGATCATCCTCGATGTGCCCTACGACCGGGCCAACACCACCATGAATCGGTTCGTCATGTGCGAGCTCTGCGGGGCCGAATATCACGATCCGTACGACAGGCGTTTCCACGCCCAGCCGAACGCCTGCCCGGTTTGCGGGCCGCGCTGCCGCCTGGTGGACAGGCAGGGCAATGATATGCCCCTCGGGGAGGGACTGGATCCGTTGCAGGCCGCCGGACGGCTGCTCCTGGACGGCGCGGTGCTGGCGGTCAAGGGCCTGGGCGGGTTCCATCTGGCGGTGGATGCCAGCCACCCGGCTGCGGCTGAAACGCTGAGGGCCAGGAAAAGACGTCAGGACAAGCCGTTTGCGGTGATGTTCGCCGGGATCGAATCGGTTGGGCGGCACTGCCGGCTGACCGCGAGGGCGGCCGGGATGCTGGCCGGGCCGAGAAGGCCGATCGTCCTGCTGCCGAAAAAATACGGCGGCAAACTGGACCAGGCTGTGGCGCCCTTTTCGAGCGATTTCGGCGCAATGCTGCCCTATACTCCCCTGCACCACCTGCTGCTCGAAGCCGTGGAGGGCCGGCCATTGGTGATGACCAGCGGCAACCTGTCGGATGAGCCGATTGAGATCGACAACGACCGGGCCCTGGAGAACCTGGCCGGCGTAGCGGACTATTTTCTGCTTCACGACCGGCCGATTTACCTGAGGGCGGATGATTCGGTGGTCCAGACCGCGCCTGGGGGGAAAACTTTTCCGGCCAGGCGCAGCCGGGGCTACGCTCCCGAACCGGTCCGTCTCGGCCGAAGACTGCCGCCGGTCCTGGCCGTGGGGGCTCAGCTCAAGAACACGGTCTGTATCACCCGCGGCCGGGATGCGTTTATCAGCCAGCACGTGGGCGATTTGGATAGCCTGGAAACCTACCGCTACTTTCTGCTCACCGTGAACCAGCTCTGCCGGCTGTTCGAGGTGAAGCCGGAGGCGGTGGCATACGATCTTCACCCCGGTTACCTCAACACCCGCTGGGCCCTGGTCGAAAGCGGCCTTCGTCCCGAGCCAGTACAGCACCATCACGCGCACGTGGTGTCGTGTATGGCCGACAACCGGATCACCGGCCGGGTGGTGGGGATCGCCATGGACGGCACCGGCTACGGCCCGGACGGCACCCTCTGGGGCGGGGAATTCCTGGTGGCGGATGAAACCGGTTACCGAAGGGCCGGGCACCTGCCGGAAGTGCGCCTGCCGGGAGGGGAGGCGGCGATACACCAGACCTGGCGCACCGCGCGCAGCCTTTTCGCCGCCGCTCTCGGCCGGGATGCCCTCGACCGCCTCGGCCTGCCGCTCTGGGAACAGGCGGGCCGCCGCCGGGTGGCAACCGTAGACCGGATGCTGGAGCTGGGCACCAACTGCCCGGTCAGCACCGGCTGCGGCCGTTATTTCGATGCGGTGGCGGCTCTTCTGGGCGTGCGCGGTGAATCTCTCTACGAGGGCCAGGCCGCGGTCGAACTGGAAAGCACGGCAGCCCGGGCTACGGTGAAAAAGGCCCGGAGCTACGGATTCGACCTGACCGAGCGGGACGGCGTCCTGGTTCCCTGCCTGGACACAATGTTGAACGAAATCGCCCGCGATGCCGCAGCCGGCGTAGACCCGGCTTGTATCGCCCGCGGCTTCCATGAAAGCCTGGCCCAGGCGCTGGCCGAATCTACCGGCCGGATCGCCTCCGGGGCCGGGATCGGCAGGGTGGTGCTGAGCGGGGGTGTGTTTAACAACCGTATCCTGATTACCTCCCTGCGTCGCCGGCTTGCCGGCCGGGGGCTGAAAGTGTATACTCATCGGCGGGTGCCGCCCGGAGATGGTGGGATCAGCCTGGGCCAGGCAGTGATCGCGGCCCGCAGGCTGGAATGAGTAAAGTGACAAAGTGAAGGCACAGAGGGACTAAAGACAGTTACAAAGTGACAAAGTTACAGAGTGACAAAGTAAAATGCACAAAGGCGATGAGGCACTTTGGAGAGGTGGGGTTGGGCCTTCTGGCTTTTGTCTTCTGACTTCTGGCTTCTGACTTCTGACTTCTGACTTCTGACTTCTGACTTCTGTCTTCTGACTTCTGACTTCTGACTTCTGTCTTCTGTATTCTGTCTTCTGGCTTTTGGCTTTTGGCTTCTGACTTCTGGCTTCTGACTTCTGGCTTCTGTCTTCTGGCTTCTGTCTTCTGTATTCTGTCTTCTGACTTCTGGCTTCTGGCTTCCGGGCGGTGGTCGCGGGGTGTGGATTACTGGCTGCTGACTACCTTAAACCCCTCATAAGGAGCCATCTCATGTGCCTCGGCATTCCAGGACGCGTGGAAGAAGTCGACGGCGGCCAGGCCAGGGTGAGTTTCGGCGGGGCGGTGCGCGGCGTGAGCCTGGACCTGCTGGACGAACCGGTCGCTACGGGAGACTACGTGCTGGTGCACGCCGGTTTCGCCTTGGAGCGAATCGACGAGCGGGAGGCGCTCGAAACCCTCGACCTGCTGAGAGAGGCGCTGGGCCTTGAAACACCTTGACGAATACCGGGATCCCGAGTTGGCCGGAGCGCTGGCAGACCGGATCGCCCGGGTGAGCCGCCGGCCCGTGAATTTCATGGAGTTCTGCGGCGGCCACACGGTGGCGATCGCCCGCTATGGGATCGAGTCCCTGCTGCCCGAACGGATCAGGCTGCTGTCCGGGCCGGGCTGCCCGGTCTGCGTGACGCCCATGAAGCAGATCGACCTGATGATCGCCATTGCCGGCGTACCGGATACGATCGTGACCACCTATGGCGACATGCTGCGTGTGCCGGGGTCGGCCACGAGCCTGCTGGCACGCAGGAGTCGGGGCGCGGATGTCCGCGTGGTCTATTCCAGTTACGATGCGGTGGAGCTGGCCCGCGAAAACCCGGGAAACGAGGTGGTGTTTTTCGGGATCGGCTTCGAGACCACGGCGCCGGCGACTGCGGCCGCAGTGCTGCGCGCCGAGAGCCTCGGTCTCGGCAATTTCTCCGTGATCAGCGCCCACAAGACCACTCCCGGCATAATCCGCGCGCTGCTGGATACCGGGGAGCTCGACCTGGACGGCCTGGTCTGCCCGGGCCACGTCAGCGTGGTCACCGGGATCGCGCCTTACGAATACGCGGCCGGCCGGGGAGTGCCCTGCGTGATCAGCGGCTTCGAGCCGGTGGACGTGCTGCAGAGCGTGCTGATGCTGGTCGAGCAGGTGGAAGCCGGGAGGGCTGAAGTGGGCATCCAGTACCGAAGAGGAGTCAGGCCGGAGGGCAACCTGAGGGCGCGGGAGCTGATGGAGCGGGTGTTCGAGCCGTGCGACAGCAACTGGCGGGGAATCGGCGAGGTGCCGGGCAGCGGACTCAGGCTGCGCCAGGCCTACGGCCGGTGGGACGCAATCGGGAAGTTCGAGGTCGATCTGCCTGAAACCAGGGAGCCGGCGGGCTGTATCTGCGGCCGGGTTCTTCGAGGCGTGGCCTCTCCCGCCCAATGCAGCCTGTTCGGCAAGACCTGTAACCCGGAGTCGCCGGTGGGCGCCTGCATGGTCTCCTCCGAGGGGGCCTGCCAGGCGTACTACCGCTACGGTAAGCGCTGATCGGCCGTTTTCCGCCGGCCGGCTGGAAAAAATCAAGATCCCCGCTCATTCCCACCCGGCGGAATTCTTTCGACTGAATCCCTCTATCATCGCGCTGGTACGGAAATTGCTCGATTCGATAACGAGCGTTCACGGTACCGGCAATTTCTCATCCGCTGACCGACTATGAAAACCAGACACTTTATCCCGGCGCCGGCGGCTCTTTTCTGCCTGCTGGTAATTTTTGCGCCCCGGGCGGCGATCGCCGCCGAAACGGTGACAGTCGCCCGCGACGGCAGCCTGCTGTTTGCCGAACCGGACAACAATTCCCCGGTACTGGACATCCTTTCCCGTGAAACGCGGCTGGAAGTGATCGAGAAAGCGGGGGAGTGGTACAAGGTTTATACTCCGGACCGCACGCGGCAGGGATATATCCGCAGCGAGGCGGTACGCACCGGCGTCGCCTTCCCCCAGCTCGACCTCTACCGGGTCGCGGGTGGCAGCGGCGCGTACAGCGATCTGCAGGGTTCGCTGGATGAAACCGAGACCCGCCTGCGCCAGGCCGAGCTGCTGATCGGGGAAATCGAGACCCGGCTCGAAGCGCTGCGGGCCGCGCAGCAGCCCTCACCCTCGGCAAAGCGCTCCGGGAACCGGCAGATGGGCTCTGCGCCGAGCCTCAGTTTCGGGGCTTTTCCCGCGTTCTACCTGGAAAATACGGATTACGCGGCGGGTGCAGCGGTAATCTGGCATACCTCCTGGCTCGGTCCGTTCAACCTGGACCTGGACGCAGGGATGGTTTTGGTCGAGGGGTCCGACGATGTGATCTTCGCCGATCTGGGAGTGATTTATCCTCTGAGCTGGCAGTTCGGCCGGTTCAGCCCCTACCTGGCAGCCGCCGGAGGCATGTTGCGGCATAAGCCCGCCGGCCTGGAAAACAAGGTCAATCCAACGGCCAGTGCCGGCGGCGGGATCGCGGCCACGCTGAACGGCAGGTTCGAACTG
The DNA here is from genome assembly GCA_043805105.1 of Candidatus Glassiibacteriota bacterium. Lineage (GTDB taxonomy): Bacteria > Gemmatimonadota > Glassbacteria > GWA2-58-10 > GWA2-58-10 > JAZDIG01. The sequence continues at coordinate 6,311 of JAZDIG010000358.1, forward strand.
CGTCTGGATGCGCGCTTAGTGGTGGAGTTCGCCGATCAGGACCAGGTGAAAGACGGAAGGTTCTACCTGGGGCTTTTCTATTCGCTCTGATTCAAGCCGGCTCTTGCCATCCGCTGAAAAATCCCTACCATTCCATTTTTAAGACTTCCGCCCGCTGGCTTATTCCACGGTAAAACTTGTCACTGTCGAAACGGTTGTAACCCAGGGGAATGCGAGCCGGTTTATCACCACGTACGTAGCAGAGGTGGTTGAGGAAAGTGGGGACTTTACCGCCGGGTTCGATCTGGAGCAGGCGGCGGTGGCTGCTGCTGATATCCAGCGGCGGCTCGTTGGCCTTGGCGCTGAAATAGATCAGGCGCCGGATTTCCTGTTTGCTGACGAAGGAGTCCAGGCCGCCGAGACGGCTGAGCAGGGAGGCCACCAGGAGTTCATCGTACCCGCCGGTGACGTAGACCTCGACGTACTTGTCGTAAGTATCGGCCGCATCGGCCAGCAGGCCGCCGTACATCGCCGCCTCGCCGTAGATCTTGCCCAGGTAGACGAGGGCGGCGTCATCGCTGATCCCCAGTCCGACCATCCTGCGGAAGTACATGCCCACCGCCTTTTTCGGCGGCCGGCAGGCCGATTCCTGAATAATGACCCCGAGGTCGCGGAGGTTGTCCAGCTCCTCGGCGCCAAACTCCTTTTCACTGGCGATCTGTTCGGTGAGGCCGGCCTGAAGGAATTTTTCCCTGTCCACCACCAGCGATTCCCCAGCGCCGAGTATCAGCGGTTCGCCGCTGAGGGTCACCTTGAAATGGTCGGCGGTAGTCCGTCTCAATTTCCAGTTGTCCATCAGGCCGCAGAGGATGAAACCCTTGAAGAAACTGGCGGCTTCGAGAGACACTCCCTCCAGGAACTTGATGCCCAGGGGATTGCGTTCGGAGTCATCCACCGGCCCGAACGACACGACCTCGTCAGAAAGCGCACGGTCGAGGAAGTTTCCCAGCTCGTTTAGGAGCTGCTGGCGCTGAGACCTGACCTGGCGGCTCTGCAGGCCGAGCTCCTCGGAGCCGACAGCCAGTATCACATCATCGATTGTGGCATCGGGAAAGCTGGCCGGCCCGCCTTGCTCGTCGAAAAACATGCCGTGCCCGTTCTGCGCCCTCCCGCAGACGGACTGGGGCAACAGAAGCGGCAGGACATGAGGAGCCGCCTGAATGGGCAGAGTCTTCAGATAGAGGTAGTCCCGGGAAGCGAGCGAATTGAAGAAGGGCCTGGAATCGGCGACGGAATAGACCCGGCTGCGGAGTTTCCGTTCCTCTTCACGGCTGTGGTCGTACCGGGGGTCGGCTTCGCCGTGAAGACCGGCCAGGATGAGGTTTATCTGGTCGAGGCGGGCGCGGCTGGAGGTTCTTCGAGTTTTTTTTTCCGCGTCATGTCCGATTTCCCGGCGGTATGAACCGATCAGAGACTTTGAGTCCAATATATTTCATCCGGCAGACCAGAGCAAGACCGGGGATGAAAAAAGGGAGCGGACTGAGCCGCTCCCTTTCCCTGGGTCGAAATCCTGATTACCGGGTTCAATTGCCTTTATCGAGAATTTGTTTGAGCACAAAGGCAACGTCATCGAGGTTTTCGCCGTAAGGGCTGGGCCTGGCATTTCTGCAGAATGCCGTCATCGCCCATTCCGGAACCCAGAAAGCCAGCTCGGACTCCGCCCATTTGAGCAGAGTGGCAGCATTCTGGTCCCAGATAATCTTTTCTTCCTTTGACAGGTCTTTTGGCGGCAGCGGGATACTCAGCATCACCCTCGAATACCCGGTAAAGCTTTCCGCAGCCTGCCTCAGTCCCTGCCTGCCCGAGGATGACCTGAGGATACTGAGAATTTCCTCGAGGTAGGCGATGACCAGCTTGAAAGTATGGTTCTCCGCCAGTTCACGCTTGATATACTTGGGAATTTCGTTTTCCAGCACCCGCAGCAGGGCCGGATCGGCCTGGACCGTAGTGGCCGCGCCGTAATGGCCCGTATAGCTCAACCGGCTGGTGGCGCGTTCCAGGCTGGCGGTGATACCTTCCTTGGAAGTTAACTGATCGAGACTGATATTGAGAATTTCCGCAAGTCTGAGCAGATATTTGGCGGATGGCGCGCCCTTGCCGTTTTCCCAGACACTCAGGTTCTGAAAAGCGATGCCGAGCTTTTCAGCCAGTGCACGCTGGGACAAGCCTCTGAGCTTTCTCGCCGCCTTGATATTCTCGCCGATAATCCTTTTCTGATCGTCCGCTGGTGTCATCTCTATTCTCACCTTACTTCAAGAAGTTTGAAGGATAAACTCCGCAGATCAAGATAATTTACAAGCTAACTTCATTGCAATGAATAATTTAGTGTGTTTAGTCACCTCTCCGTTGATACGGAATACCTCACCTCACATGCAAAGCTGACGGCCCTTTGCATTACCAGGAAAGTTCGACTCAGATTGAAAGGCTGGGCTTGTTCGCTGCTTACCGGTTGCAGTAATACTCTAACAGCCCACTTCAAATGCAGTGTTAATTTTATATAATAATAATATCTATTATCTGTCAAGGGAATAAAAAGTACCGATTAGGAAAATTCTCGCCACTGCGCCTTTGAAACCTTATAACTCCTTGTAATTTATGCATAAGGAAGATTATCAGGCGAATGTTAGCCTTTTCGTTACGCCTCTAATTAAGACTGAATTGAATCCTGAGTTTTTCACTCAAACAGGATAACCGTTGCATATATATATGAATTTAATCGAAAAGAATTCCTCGGAGCTTGCTCCGGGGGTTACCGTTTTAGCTTTTCGTATTTAGAAATTCTGGTGGCACGAAGTGCCAGGAAATTGGCTTAATACCTCGTGGCTTGCCGCGAGGATAGTCAATTTCCAGGAATTTCTTTATTACTTAAAATTCTTAATTGTAATGGCCGCCGCTAAGATTGAAGAAAGCCCAAAAATAAACTTTGGAAAACGGCCAGCCCCCTAATGGAATACGGCTTTCGGCCCGTCTGATCCGGCTTTGCCGGGAGATAATCGCGGAATGACGGCGCGCGAATATTACCCTTGCTGGAAAATCGAGGGTAATCTCCGCTGACTCGATATCGGGGAAATCCTGATCGGAATGCTGATTGAAGGCAGGTGAAATAATACGAACTCAGGCATTACTTCCCGTTCGATGGAAGCTGCGCCGTTTAAGGCACGGCACGTTTCCCGATGACGGCCTGACTTGACTACAATTAGCGGCAACTCTATATTGGGCGCGATAGTTCGCTGCTGACCGCTCTAAGGTGAGACTGATGGCAGGCAACTACAGGGAGAGGCTGGTCCTATCCGGCAGGGTCCAGGGTGTAGGATTCAGGTTCTACGCCTACCGGGTGGCGGAAATGTACGAGGTGACCGGTTACGTGAGGAACCTGCCGACCGGCGCTGTGGAGGTAGTCGCCGAAGGGGATAAGGCGGAGGTCGAGGCTTTCCTCGCCGAGGTGCGCAAGGGACCCGGTTACGCACGAGTGACCGAGGTCAAGTCGTACGTGGAACAGCCGCAGGGCGGTTACAGCTCGTTCGGAGTCGAGCATTGACTAGCGGCCGGCTGGCCTCTGGCGCCGGCTGGGTCGGCCGGAAAACCAGCTTGCCGAGTATCAATTGAGAGTGAGTCGTAATACTGGGGACAGTCCTCGCCTTAAGGTGGCGCTAATCCTGGCCTGCCTGTTCGCCACCGGCTGTGGCGGAGCCGGCCGGGTTCCCCCGCCGTCCAAAAGCGTAAAGCTCGACGACGAGGACTACCGGCTGGTCTGGCCTCTGCCGATAGTGACCGTCGCCAGGCTCACCTCCGGCTTCGGCTCGCGCACCGATCCGGTTTCCGGAATGCGCAGTTTCCACACCGGCGTGGACTTAGACGGTGAGACGGGGACCCCGGTCCATGCAGCGGGCGCCGGCGAAGTGGTCTACAGCGGAGAAAGAAGCGGGTACGGCCTGCTGATCATAGTCGACCACGGCCGGGGACTGGTCACTTACTACGGGCATTGTTCGCGTCTGCTGCGCTCCCGCGGAAAAAGAGTGGGCCGCGGCGAGGTGATCGCCCTGATCGGCGACACCGGCAGGACCACCGGGAGCCATCTGCACTTCGAAACACGTAAGCACGGACAGCCGGTTGACCCGCTGCTGCTCCTGCCGAAACTGAAAGCTGTCTGATTCTCGATCCGGGTCAACCAGGACATTCAACCGAGGGGATTGTATGGCCGGCTACGACCATCTGGCAAAAGCCATCCGGGACGTTCCCGATTTTCCCAAACCGGGCATTCTCTTCAAGGACATCACCACCCTGATCAAGCGGGCCGACCTATTCGCCGAGGTGATCGACATTTTCAGCGCCAAGTACGGCCGGGCGAAGATCGACAAGGTGGTGGGTATCGAGGCCCGAGGCTACCTCTTCGCCTCGGCGCTGGCCTACCGCCTCGGCGCCGGCCTCGTTCCGGTCCGTAAGCCCGGCAAGCTGCCGGCGGAAACGGTGTCGGTCACCTACGAGCTGGAATACGGCAGCGACAGCGTTCAGATGCACAAGGACGCCCTGGAGCCGGGCGAGCGGGTACTGGTGGTGGACGACCTGCTCGCTACCGGCGGGACCGCCGAGGCCACCTGCCGGCTGGTCGAAGGCCGGGGTGCCGTAATCACCGGCGTGGCTTTCCTGGTGGAACTCGACTTCCTCCACGGCCGCCGGCGGCTGGCGGGCTACGACGTCTTTTCGATAGTCAACTTTTAAGCCCCGGGAGCCTGGCGGCCCGTAGCTTGTCCTGAGAGCGGGATCGGATCAGTGTTCCTCCCGCCTGTTATTTCCACCGGACCGGATTCCCCGACAATTCATTCAAAGGAAGGCGAACATGTTCGGACTGACTCTTGCCGATCTGATAGTGATTGTGCTTTACATCACGGTGGTGATCGGGATCGGCTATTGGTCGATGAAAAAGATCAAGAGCCAGGAAGACTATTTCATGGGCGGACGGGCTTTCGGCAAGCTGTTGCAGATATTCGCCATGTTCGGCTCCGGCACCTCCACGGACAGCCCGGTCGGTACGGCCCGCAATACGTTCGTCGGCGGCTTGTCCGGTATCTGGACGGTGCTCAACTACCTGTTCTGCACCCCGTTCTACTGGTTTATCGGCCTCTGGTACCGCCGCTACCGGATGCTGACGATGGGGGATTTTTTCCAGGAGCGCTTCCAGAGCCGCTCGATGGCCGGCATGTACGCCGTGTTCGGCCTGTTCTTTTTCATCGTCTGGCTTTCGGTGGGCTTTTCCGCAGCCAGTAAGACGATCATCGCCCTGACGCCCAAGCCGGTGGCGGAACTGACTGCCGGGGAAAGCCGCGAGCTGGAGCTCTTCAATCGGAAAACGGGACTGGAAAGCCGGGACTATGCGCTGCTGGCTCCTGCCGAAAAAGAAGAGCTGCGGCAGTTGCGGGAAATGGGCCCGCGGGGAGAATTCAGTTTCGTCAGCGGGCCCGCCCTGATCGTGTTCATCGGCATAGTGGTGCTGCTTTACAGCTGGGCCGGCGGGCTGACCGCCGCATACCTGACCGATTTCGTCCAGAGTATTTTAATCATTATTCTCTCGTTCATCCTGATTCCGTTCGGGCTTCACCAGATCAGCCTCCGTTTCGGCGGGAGCGGAATGCTGGACGCGTTCAGGATAATGCACCAGAAGATCCCCGAGGAGCTTTTCGACATTCTCGGCTCCCCCTTTGCCAGCGACTTCACCTGGTACTACCTGCTGGCCGTGACCGCGATCAATCTGGTGGGAATCGTGGTCCAGCCGCACATGATCGTGGTGGGAGGCGGGTCGGCCCGGGATGAACTGAGCGCGAGGCTGGGAATCCTGGTGGGTAACTTCATCAAGCGCTTTCTGACCGTCTTCTGGACGCTGGTCGGCCTGATCGCCCTGGCGCTCTATACCCATCAGATTGCCGACCCCGACCTGGTCTGGGGCCACGCCACGCTCGACCTGCTGCGGCCGGTCGGGTACGGCCTGGTGGGGCTGATGATAATCTCGCTGATGGCCGCGCTGATGTCGAGTGCGAGCTGCTACATCCTGGTGGCCAGCAGTCTCCTGGTGCGTAATCTCTACCACTGGGTGGCGCCGGACCGCAGCGAGGCGCACTACGTGTTCCTCGGCCGGCTGGGCAGCGCCCTGGCCATTGCCGGCGGCGTTTTCTTCTCGATCTATTACTATGACGTTTTCGATCAGCTCAAAGTGGCCTGGGAGCTGCCGGTGATCTTCGCCGCCACGGTCTGGGTGGCCATGTTCTGGCGCAGGGCGAGCCGGACCGCGGCCTGGGTGACAGTGGTCACCAGCGCTTTTCTGTTCTTTATCGTACCGATCCTGCTGCCGGTGGTGTACCCGGGGCTGAGGACGAATGAGCAGTTCCTGGTGACCACCCAACCCAGGGAAGTGCTCAGGCGCTACACCGCCAGGGAATTCGACGTCTGGGAGCGTGACCGCCGGATCGAGGCCTGGGACCGGCTCGACCAGGCCGGGCTGGCCCAGGATACCCGGCCGCAGAAACTGGCGGTCGGCGACATGCTCGAGATCACTTCCAAGCCGCCGACGAAACCGATCTATTGGACCAAGGGGATCAGTCTGCGCGGCGACGGTACCCGCGCCGGTCAGGGGTTCTTCAATATCGAGATGGCTTTCCTGGAGCTGGCCGGCGTGAACCTGGCCACGCTGCCCAACCCCATGATCGAGACTCTCCGGCTGCCGTTCCGGATTATCCTGCCGATTGTGCTGATGATTGTCTTCTCGCTTTTCACCGCACCCATCCAACGCTCCGTTCTCGACCGCTTCTACGCCAGGATGAAGACCCCGGTGAATCCGGACCCGGCTCTCGACCGGCAGGAAGTGGAAAAGAGCTACGCCGAGCCGACCCGTTTCGATCACACCAAGATTTTCCCCGGCACGAATTTCGAATTCACCCGCTGGAACAGGGAAGATACGGTCGGCTTCCTGTTCGGCCTGCTCGGAACCGTGCTGGTGATCGGGTTGACCCTGCTGATGGCGGGTATCGGGACGTGAAGCGAATTCAGACCACACGAAAAAGCCTCCCGGGCCGGGGAGGCTTTTTTATTTCCGGATGAAAAGGGATCAGTGAGCGGCGTCCATCAGCAGGACTTCCCGCGGGTTCGGCACGTTAGTTTCCGACTTGAGCTCTCCGTACATTTCCATCGTCACCCTGCGCAGCGAAAACCATTGTTCGGACTGCCCTTCCGCCAGTTTCGATACTCTCGTATGCTGGTCGCGCAATAACTTGATTTCCGCGTATTTCTGATTGAACGGCATTTTGAGCCGGTTGGTGGCTTTCCAGGCGTGGTAGAAATCGAAGTTCTTCTGATCCAGAATTTTCTGATCTAAGCTCGAAGTGATGGTGCTGAACCGGGTCTTACGCAGCTCGACCAGCATATTATGCAGCTCGGCCTTTTGCTCGATCAGCCTGGTCTTGAGGGAAGTGGCTTCGTTTTCGGTGGCTTCGAGCAGGAAGTTGACTTTTTCTGCATTGTTGAGTGCGGTCACGTACGCCAGGCGCTGGATCCGAGCTTTTTCCAGCAGCTGATGGTACTCGTCGAGCTTGATTTCGAGCCGGCGTCTTTTGATGACATTTATTCCCATCACCAGGACGGCGAATATTATAACCAGGCCGATTAGAAGCGCTATCAGATTAAACATTTGCCAATACCATTGGACCATTTTACCAGGAAGGCGGTAATCCTGAAGAACGAAGCAAAATTTAAGATAAGCGGATTTGACTTGTCAAGGGATGGAAGGGAAAGCTCTGAACGATAGGGGGAAACATTTTCCGCCGAACGGCTCCCACCGCGGGAGGGCCTCTCCAGCAAAAGGGCTATCCCACGCGCTCCCCTGAAGGTAGGAGCCTGGCACGGATAATGCCATTTTTCAGGACGATGGCAGGAGCCATGCGTTTCGATTCATTACCTCAGGGAGTGACAGGCGATGTTCAGGAGCAGGAGTTTCTGGCGTTTTCTGGAAATGGTCACCGGCGCCGCGTTCCTCTTTTCGGTGGAGCTGCTGGTGCTGCTGTACATTTTCTTCTGAAACGGCGCAGTCTGCAAAGAAATCGGAGTCCGGATTCCCCGCCGGCCGATGTATGGTAACGCCCCGGTCTGTTCAGGCCGGGGTTTTTTTCTTCCTGGCAGCAGGGGGCGGCGGCAAGCGGTTTAAGATTGATTTTATTAAAATAAACTTCTATCTTAAATTTCTATTATTTTCCTTTTGTTTATTGGGCTCACGGATTGTTATCAGGCTCAAGGGATGACCGGTATTACCCAAACCCTCAAGCAGGAATTTTCGGAGATCGCCGCCTTCAGGAAGCTGTTCGGCGCCGCGCCCGAAGTGGCGGTGCGTTCGCCGGCCAGAGTCAACATCATCGGCGAACATACGGATTACAACGAAGGCTTTGTCTTTCCGGCGGCCATCAACCGCAGTATCCGGATGGTGGCCCGGCCGGACGGGTCGCAGCGGGTCGAGGTCTATTCGGCCAACTTCCGGGAGAAGGTGGAATTCGGCCTGGACGACCTCCGGCGCACTCGCCACTGGTCGGACTACGTCAAGGGCACGGTCAAGGAGCTGATCGACCGGGATTATCCGGTCAAGGGTTTTAAGGCCCTGATCGGCGGAGACTTGCCGATTGCCAGCGGACTCAGCAGTTCGGCCTCGCTGGAGATGGCGGTAAGTGAGACTTGCGCGCTGCTGTTCGGCTTCGAGATCGAGCCGTGGGAGCAGATCAAGCTCTGCCGCCGAGCGGAGAACCATTTCGTCGGGGTCAACTGCGGGATCATGGACCAGTTTTCGATCCGCCTGGGCCTCAAGGGCCACGGCCTGTTCCTCGACTGCCGCAGCCTCGAATACGAGGCGGTGCCGATCCCGGCCGACGAGCTGGTGTTCATTATCGCCGACAGCCAGGTGGAGCGCGGCCTGGGCTCCACCGAATACCACGCCCGCCAGAAACAGTGCGAGAGGGGCCGGAACTATTTCAGCTCGATCAATAAAAACTTACGCAGCCTGCGGGACGTGGGCGAGGACCTCCTGATCGTCAACCGCGAAAAGCTCGATCCCGTGATCTGGCGCCGCTGCCGCCACGTCATCACCGAAAATCGCCGAGTCCAGCGGGCGGTGGAAACGCTCAAGAAGCCGGACATGGCGCTGTTCGGCGAGCTGATGAATACCAGCCACGAAAGCTGCAAGGTGGACTACGAGGTGAGCTGCCGCGAGCTTGACCTGCTGGTGGACATGGCGCGCAAGGTGCCGGGCGTGCTGGGCGCGCGTATGACCGGCGCCGGCTTCGGCGGCTGCACGATCAACCTGGTGGCGCGTAACCGGATCGAGGAGTTCCAGCAGAAGGTGGGCAGCCTCTACAAGAGCACCACCGGGCTTACTCCCAAGTTCATTATCACCGAGCCGGAGGACGGGGTAAGGTCCTGGAAGCTCTGAGATTTCTGACAAGCAAAGATAAAAAGGGGCATGGCCCGCGCGGGCCATGCCCCTTTTCTATTTTAACTCACAGCCTGCCTCACTTGCCGGACAATATTTTCAGCAGGGCCAGCAGGTCGAAGATGTCCACCTTGCCGTTCTCGTCGGCATCCGCGCCGACCGAAGCCGGCTTCTTCTTGCCGAGCATCTGTAGCATGTCCAGCAGGTCGAAAATGTCGATCTTGCCGTCGTTGTTCGAATCGCCGACTGTGATCGCCTGGACGCCGTCCAGCAGGATCGAGAAGCGGTAGGCGCTCCCAGGGGCGGAGGCCGGATCGGTCACCGTGTGTGACTCGTCGCTCGCCGTGACGTAGTACAGGATGGTCGAGCCTTCCTTCTGCCCCGGGATCGAGGCGGTGAAGCCGTTGATCTGCGAGGTGTCGGGGACCATGCTCACCGCGGTGAAGCTGCCGCCCTGGAGCGACCAGTAGAGTTTGGCGTTCTGGACGATCACGTTGTCCACGATGACCGCGGAGATCGTGTAAGGCCCCAGTTCGTCGGCGGTGTTGACCAGTTTGGTGGTGTTACTGATCACCGGCTGCACCAGGTCGAGGATCACCCCCAGGGTGAAGTCGGTGTAAAGCGTGAGGTCCACCTGGGCCGTGGCTGTGTTGGCTGCGGTGTTGAGCGTGGTGGGGATCTGGACGAAGCTGCCGGTGAGGTTCAGCCCGAACACCGTTATCGCCTCTTCCTTGAATTCGGGGATGTCCGTGGCCGGAATGTCGCGGTCCTCGTAGTTCAGGGTCAGCTCGAACTGCAGCGAATTCAGGCCGGTGAGCAGGGCGGCGGAGAGGTCGAGGCCCCAGCCGCGGCGCACTCCGTAAAAGTCGCCACCGGTGGTGCCGTCGCCGGACAGGAACGGCTGCACCTTCACTTTGTCCTTCGAGCGTTTCAGTTGCGGATATTTATCGGCGAGGTTTCCGGCCGCTGCAAGCTGAAGGGCGCCTGGGCCTCCGCCCAGCTCGCCGGACACTTCCGAACCGGTCAACGGGCCGCATACTGAATCCGTCCCTGTTCTGTTCACGTCGAGGATAAGTCCCATGCCGGGGAATTTATACCTGAACGCAACTCCGCTCGCCAGGCCGCAGACGTCCACGTCCTTCTCCCGGATGATCTTGAAGGCGATCCTGCGCCTGTCCGCGCCGCCGCGGCCGTCGTCCGCGGTGATGACGAAGATCGCGGATGGAATCTGCAACGAATCATCCAATAAGGTGGTGTTGAAGACGAAAATGCTGTTGTTGCGGATCTCCACCGATTGGATGTACGGCGTGCGGCTCGAATCGATAGCCAAAGTCACTTCATCGCCGTCCGGGTCGTTGACCGCGAGCTCGAAGCTGATCACCTCGCCTTCCTTCACCTCCTGATCGCCGATCTCGAAAATCACCGGCGGCCGGTTGCGGTCGGTGATCGTGATCTGAACATCCTTCTGCGTCTGGCGGCTGCCGTCGCTGGCGATGAACGACAGGCGGTAGTCACCGGCTTCATCGTAATCCGGGGTCCAGGCGAAAACCCCGGTCTGTGAATTCAGCGTGGCTCCCTCGGGCAGGGTGGTCGCCACCACTTCGAGCTTCTGGCCGGTTGCATCTTTGGCGCTGACGGTGATTTCGAGATGCTCGCCCTCGGCCACCGTCCAGCTGGCCGGGACGGAAATCACCGGATCGAGCGCGACATCGGTGACAGTGATCGTCACCGTTTTTTCGGTGGAAAACGCGCCGTCGCTGGCGATGAACTTCAGGCTGTAAATGCCGGCCTGGTTATAGGCGGGCTGGAAGTAGAAAGTCAGGTTTTCATCGTCGAAGACCGCATTAGCCGGAACCGGATTGACGAAGACGATCACTGGATCGCCCTCCGGGTCAGAAGCGGCAACGGTGACTTCCAGGGTATCTCCTTCACTGACCGTCAGGTCGCCGATGTCCCCGAGCTCGGGCGGCAGGTTCTGCGTGCCGACCGCGATGTGAACCGGCCGCCTGTCGCTGGCCGCGGCCGCATCGGTTACGGTGAAACTGACGTCGAGGGAGGTGTCTACCGCCGGAGTCCAATTGAAGGCCGGCGGATTGATCGCAGTATTGAAGCTGGCGCCGGCGGGCAGATCTACCGCCGCATAGGTGAGAACGTCGCCCGAGTCCGGGTCGGTGGCACTCACCGTGAAGCTTATCGCCAGGCCGCTTTGACCCGCCACGTTGTTCAGGTTGGCCAGTTTTGGCGGGCGGTTCACGTTGGTCACCGTAACCGTGTTCGCTACGGATTGCTTCGCGCCACCGGCCGGAGTGACACTGAAAGTCAGGTTGTAGACGCCGGCCTGGCTATAGGACGGTATCCAGCGGAAACTGCCGGTAACCACGTCGAAAGTACTGCCCACGGGTAGTCCGGCGGCTGTGTCGAAAACTACGCTCTTGCCGTCCAGGTATTTTCCATCCACCCGGAAGCGCAGCTGCTCGCCCTCGGGCACGCTCACGTTCTGCAGTGGCTGCAGGGTCGGAATCAACACTGCCTTATCGACCATGACGTAAACGTCCTTTTCGGTTCGGAAGCTGCCGTCCTGCACGCCGGCGATTACCCGGAACACGCCGCTCTGGTAGTATTCGGGGATCCACTTGAAAATCCGGGTGGCGGGGTCGAACTGCGCCTCGTGCGGCAGGTCGCGGACGTAGAAAGTGAGGACCTTATTGCTCGGTGAGCTGCCGTTGATCGTGAATTGCCCGGTCTGTCCCTGAGTGACTTTTACCGAATCGACCACCTGGATGACCGGCGGCAGGGAGGCCTGGCCGACGAATATTCCGACTTCGAGCTTGTCCCAGAGTCCCTTGCTGTCGGTGACGATGAACCCGGCCTTGAACGGGCCGCTCTGCTGGGCGCTCGGCGACCAGCTGAACGACCGGCTGGTGGGGTTGAAAGTAGCGCCCGCGGGCAGAGCCGGGATCCCTGCAACCTGCAGCACGGAATAGGTGAGAACGTCACCGGGGTCGGGGTCGGTGGCCTGAATGGTAAAGCTCACCGCCTGGCCCGCCGGCACCTGGAGAGCGGCGATCGGCTGGAACAGGGGCTTGCGGTTGAGAGCCAGGACCCGGAGAGTAAAGCTCCGGCTGGCCTGGCCGCCTTTGCCGTCATCGACACTGAGACTGAAGCTGTAGACTCCGGCGCTTCCGGCCGGCGGGTTGAGGCTGACGACGTTGGAGGCGGCCGTAACCCACACGGGCAGGCCGGTATAGGTAAACTTCAGATTATCGCCGTCCGGATCGCGCACCGGCAGGCTGATCGAGTACGACTTGCCTTCGAAGACCAGCACGGTATCGGTCAGGGCTGGCAGCTCGGGCGTCCGGTTGAGTCTGGTGACAGTGATCTTGAGCACGCGGCTGCTCGTGCCGCCGCGTTTATCCAGGGCCATGAAGCTCACCAGCAGCTCGGTCCGGCCCTCGGGCAGGGTCGGCACGGTGAGCGTGAAGGTGCCGGTGCCGTTGCGGTTGTCGGTGAAAGTCGATCCGGTAATCGGCGTTCCCGAGACCGCCAGGGTGATGGAATCCCCGTCCGGATCGGTGGCCCTCACCTGGACCGTGATCAGCTGGTTCTCCGTTGCAGCCACCGGCGCAAATTCAGCGATCACCGGCGGGTTGTTCTGTTGGACGATATCGGTGCGGAAGCGGCCTTCGCCGATCTGGTAGTTGCCGGAGAACTGTCCGGTTCTCTCGTGCACGAACGAGAACAGGACGGGCCAGATTTTTTCTCTGCCGTCGAAAATCGCGCTGGCGCCGCCGTTCCAGGCGCTTGAGGTTTCCGTGAAGCTGCCACGCACCGGCTTGACGATGATATTGAGGGTGACTCCGCCGCTGGTAAACGGCAGGCTGCCGGTGAGCTTGAGCACGCTCGATGACAATTCAGTGCTCTGCAGGACCACGTTACCGGTAGCCCCGGAGTCGAACTTGCGGCCGTCGAGGGTGAGACTCAGGGTGCCGGCCGTCAGGTTGAGGCTGCCTGAGACGAATACCGGCAAATCGGCCGAGGGCTGGGTGCCCCCGCCCGTGACCGTGATCGTGTTGGCCACGACACTAAAGTCCGCCTGCAGGATACCGGCGACTTCGACCGTGCGCAACCGCAGGGAGTCGAGCGGCCAGGCCAGGGTTTTGCCCGCCACATCCACTATTTTCGTCCCGCTGTGAACCAGTACGGCACGCTGGAGGAGCTGGTTGAGGTTGTCGCGGTAGGAGAGCACGAACGAGCCGTTGCCGGTTTCCGTGACCTGGCCCTTGAGCGTAATCTGGCCTCCCACCTGCGGACCGCCGGTGCCGCCCTGCTGAATTTCTCCACCCACGGTGACCGTGCCGGTGACTGAGGTGCCGCTCTGGAAGAGCTCCGCCGAAATGGAAATCCCGCCGTCCTCGTTGCTAAGACCCTGCCAGAGGCCGGTCATCACCCCTGGACTGCCGCTGATCTTGCTCAGCGCCACCCGGTTGGTGTCCGCCGGGGCATTCTGGGGAGCCACCAGGCCGTTGAGGCTGAGAAAGTCCGGCGAAACGTTGAATGTGCCCTGCGTGTATGAAGCAGGTTGTGCCGGGTTA
>JAZDIG010000359.1:0-2941 GCA_043805105.1 Candidatus Glassiibacteriota bacterium
ACTGACTCTGGCGCTGATGATCCCCCTGACCCCGTTTTACATGATGGGAAACCGGGTGCTGTTTCATGCCGGCGCGATCCTTATTGGCATTATAGTGACCGGTTGCCTGGCCGCCCTGCCGGCAACGAAAGTCTGCCCCTACTGCAAGCGACGGATTCACGCCGATGCCGTAGTCTGTTCGCATTGCAAAAGCAGTATCGTAATCGAGGAATTGAAGATCTCCTGAGTCGACTAATTTTCTCTCTCCGTTCGGAAAGTCGCGCCCCCTCTGGTTTGCGAGAGGAGCTTTTATGCCATGAAACTGACTCGGGATAAATGTTCTCGAACTGTATCTCACTTGAATTAAAAAAGTTACAAATCCAAACAAACATCCGGGTTTCAATTCCTGAGACCATTCAAGGGCGTAAATCCTCAAGATTTGCGCCCATGTTATTTTGGGCCGGTCTCCGTAGGCCGTTATAATTCCGAGGATTCCGAAAATTGCCTGCGCCGGGCTGCGGGCAGGCAGGCGATAAAACGTGTTGAAAAAAGGTGCGCTGCATAGTATGTTTCTCTTCCGATACGAGTTTCCTGGATTCGAACGAGCAGAAGCCAGCCCGGAGCAAAGGCGTCTATATAAGGGATGAGAGCTTGTATCCTCTGCTTGCCGTAACTCCAATCATTATCGTGTTTATCCTTCTGGTGGTTTTCCGCCAGCCCGCCAAAAAGGCAATGCCGCTGGCACTGGTGGTCACTTCCGCCCTGGCCATGACCGTCTGGGGAGTATCCGGCTGGGTGGTGGCCGCTTCGATTGTCCAGGGACTGGTGGTCGCCATTTCAATTCTTTGGATTATATTTGGTGCCCTGCTGCTGCTCAACGTACTGGTCAATAGCGGGGCGGTGAGCACCATACGGAGGGGGTTCATCAGCGTATCGCCGGACCGGCGGGTCCAGGCGATGATAATCGCCTGGATGTTCGGCTCGTTCATCGAGGGGGCGGCGGGATTCGGCACTCCGGCGGCCGTGGCCGCTCCCCTGCTCATGGCTCTCGGTTTCCCGGCCATGGCCGCAGTGACCGTGACCCTGATTATCCAGAGCACCCCGGTATCATTCGGCGGAGCGGGCATCCCGATCCTGTTGGGCCTGTATACCGGCCTGGACGATCCGGCGGTCAAGGGGGCTATCGCCGGGGCCGGGATGTCCTATATGGAATACATCAGGTCCGTCAGCTGGTTCGTCGCGATTATCCACGGCATAATCGGGACCCTGATCCCGCTTTTCCTTTCGGTGATACTGACCCGGTTTTTCGGCAAAGAAAAATCGGTGGCCAAGGGACTGGAAGTAACGCCTTTTGCTATTTTTGCGGGCCTGGCCCTGACAGTTCCCTACGTTCTGTTGGCTTATTTCCTGGGGCCTGAGTTTCCCACCCTGGTCGGGTCTTTGATCGGCCTGGCTATCATCGTGATCGCCGCCAAGAAACATTTTCTGACCCCCAAGGTACCGTGGGATTTTGCCGACAAGTCTGAATGGGAGCCGGCATGGTCGGGTACTTACAGCGCTGAGGTGACCGAGGAAAGACCCGGGATGACCATTTTCAAAGCCTGGCTCCCCTACGTGCTGGTAGGCGTGTTCCTGCTGCTCAGCCGGACCGTGCCGCTCTTCAAAGCCGGCCTGACCGCCTGGACAATCAGGTTCGTGGACATATTCGGCACCGGGATCAATACGGACATCCAGCCGCTGTACCTGGCCGGTTTCATTTTCGTGCTGGCGGTAGTCTGTACCTTGTTCATCCAGAAAGTCCGGCCGGGAGAGTTCTCCAGGGCTTCCACCACCGCAGCCATGACTTCCTTGAGCGCGGCTTCCGCTCTGGGTTTCGCCGTACCGATGGTAAGGGTGTTCATCAATTCGGGGATAAACACCAGCAGCCTGGAAAGCATGCCGATGGAGCTGGCCGGGGGAGTGGCGGCCCTGGCGGGAAGCGCCTGGACGGCCTTTGCCGCGGTTATCGGCGCCCTGGGAGCTTTTATCGCCGGCAGCAACACGGTCAGCAACATGATGTTCTCGATGTTCCAGTACGGCGTGGCTACTAAAATCGGAGTCAGCCAGTCGGTGATCCTGGCCCTTCAGGTGGTGGGCGGAGCCGCGGGCAACATGATCACCGTACATAACGTCGTGGCTGCCGCGGCCGTGGTGGGGCTGATGGACCGGGAGGGGGAAATTATCCGCAAGACGCTCATTCCCCTGGCTTACTATCTGATCATGGCGGCCATATTGGGTTTTATCCTGATCGGTCTCGGATACGGGATAAAGATTTAGGCCTCGAGCGGTCTTAGACCGGGGCTGACAGTCAGGCGGGGCCGTTCTCTACAGTGTAACCCACTTCCGGGAGAACGACGGTGAAACCGCGAGACATCTTTCTGGCCGCGCTGAAACGAGGACAGGCTCCCCGCGCCGCGATCGGCAGCGCGACCTCGATCGTCACGATCGACCTGATGGACGAGGTGGGCGCCGGCTTTCCGGAAGCGCACCTGGACGCCGGAAAAATGGCCGCCCTCGCCGCCGCCGGCCATACCCTGCTGGGCTACGACAACATCATGCCGCTGTTCAGCGTCCTGCACGAATCCGCGGCCCTCGGCTGCCCGGTGGACTGGGGCGCCAGGAACCGCATGCCGGCAGTCAGCGCTCCCCTCTGCCCGACTATTTCCCACCTGGTCGACATCCCGCGCGATTTCCTGAAAAGAGAAGCCTGCGCCGTGCCGCTGAAAGCGCTCGCTATTTTGAAAAAGAACTACGGAAATGAGGTGGCGGTGGTGGGCAAGGTGTTCGGTCCCTGGACCCTGGGCTATCACCTCTACGGCGTGGAAAATTTTCTCATCGCCAGTCTCGAGGAACCCGAGGAGCTGAAAAGGGCGATGCGCCGGCTGGTGGAGGTGACCGTGCAGTTCGGCCGGGCCCAGCTCGA
>JAZDIG010000360.1:0-5405 GCA_043805105.1 Candidatus Glassiibacteriota bacterium
GCCAGAGTCGCCAATCCCGGAGAAAGCCGGCCTGCCGCCACTTTTTCCGGCCTGAGCGGATATATCATGAGAGTGGGGCTGCCAACGCCTGTCCAATGAAAGCCGTGTTCGAAAATTGGCTTCGAATTACGGTTGGGGAAACCGTAAAGCAGACAATCACTGCTTTTTTGCACCTCCCGTTCGGCGGCCCCCCAGAGGAAAAAAAACAGCCCTTTACCCCTGAATCGCGGATCAGTCATTGATTCCACGCTCAGCCAGCAGGGATGAGAAACGCCGTTAATCCACACCCTGCGTGGAAGGAGCGAAAAGCTGGATACGAGCTGTTCCCCGGCAAAAGCCACCATCGTGATCGATTTGCCGTACGGGTTTGCAATATTCTCCCAGAACCAAAATTCAGGATTGGTCTTTTCCGGCACTGCCAGCTCCGTCACTCTCCCGCGCAATTCGACTATAGCCGGTCCGTCATCCTCAGTGGCCCGGCGGATCTCAAAAGAACTATTTGATTTTTTTCCGGAAACTTGCGACATATACCCATGGTAAAAGGAACGTTTTTTGCACCTTGATAATAACAAGTTCTTCGCCGGAGTGGCAATGCTGCTCGAATTAAGGCATTCCGCGCCCCCGTTCTTGCCAATCGCGATTATTCTTAAACAGCGTGCACCCGTAACCGGGAGGTAAAATGCTTCTCAACGATTTTCTGGCAAAGCTTTCCGAAGCCTTCAACACCGAACCGGGCAAGGTTGCTCTGGATTCGACACAGGATTCTCTGAAAGGCTGGGACAGCATGGGCGCCATCAATTTAATCGCTCTGATCCAGGATGAGTTTGGAATTGCGCTGGATATGGAAGAACTGGCGGGGTTGTCATCCGTACGCGATATAGTGGACACGCTGGCGGCAAAAGGGGTACAGTTGAGCTGCGGCGGTTAAGGACGCAATCACGGATCGACGTTTATTGAATACCCCCCGTCCACGGTGATAACCGCGCCCGTGATCCAGGATGCCTCGTCACTCAGCAGAAAGGCAATTGTTGCCGCCACCTGCTCGGGCGAACCGAATCCCAGGAGGTGTCTTTTTTCGAGCTTTTCGATCTGTTCGGAAGTGTAGAATCGGAACATCTGTTCCGTCATGTCTGTCCGGACTATGCCCGGAGCCACCGCGTTTACCCTGACCGGAAGGTTCGCCAGCTCCTTAGCGAGGCTTCGCGACCAGCCGATCAAGGCCGCCTTGCTTGCCGAATAAACGCTCATCACCGGCGCCCCGACCACTCCCGCCACGCTGGAAAGATTGACTATCGACGACCCCGGCCCCATCAGCTTCAAAACCTGGCGGGTTACCAGAAATGCGCTGGTGAGATTCGAATCCAGGAGGCCTTTCCACAGAGACGGGCTCGTCATTTTGAACGGCCGGAACAGCATGGCACCGGCGGAGTTGACCAGGCAATCTATTTTTCGATCCGGCCGGCGATTTCATTGAAGAAATTTTCAACCTGCAACTCGATGGTCAAATCGACCTCCGAGATTATCACCTCGGCACCCTGGCATTTCAGCTCATCGGCCAACTCCTCCAGCAGCTTCCTCCGGCGTGCCGGTAAGACAAGGGTGGCGCCCTCCGCCGCCAAACGCCTGGCGGTCGCCCGGCCTATTCCCGAGGTAGCGCCGGTGACCAATGCAATTTTCCCCTCGAATCGTTTCACTGCCTCCCTCCCCAATTTACCAGTGCTCCGCTCCAGCTATAGCCCACTCCGAAACCGAGCAGGGCGAGAGTATCGCCATTGGCCATTTCTCCCCGCTCCGCCGCCCGGCCTATCGCCAGAGGGATGGTACTGCTGACCGTGTTGCCCACGTCCTCCAGATCAAACACCATTTTCTCGAGGGGAATTTTCATAAGCTTCTGCAGGTAGTTAAGCATGAACATGTTCGCCTGATGGAATACGATCCGGTCGATTTTATCGAGAGTGACGCCCGCTTTGGCGAGTAGATTATTGAAAAGGGAGGGTACTGTGGTCACAGCGAAACGGAAAATCTCCGGGCCATCCATGAACAGGTTGGCGTCCGTGCGTCGGTGACCGTCCTTGTCGACCCTTTCGGCCAGGCAGGCCGGATTAAGTCCGATTGAATGGGCGCCGCTGGCGGGAACAATCAGCCGCTCGTATCCCCGGCCGTCAGTGCCATAAAGAAACGGACCCATTCGCGGCACACCGTCGGGGTCGGCTTCGACAAGCGTGGCGCAGGCCGCATCGGCGAAAATCGTGCGGGAGCTGCGATCCATCGGGTGGATCCACTTCGAATATACTTCACTGGTAACCAGGATTCCCCGATTCGCCTGGCCAGAGGCGATCAAACCAGCGGCGATACCCAGACCGTAAACGTAGCCCGAACACCCCTGGTTGAAATCGAACGCCATGCAGCCGACCGGGAAGCCCAATTCTTTCTGGACCAGACAAGCCGTGGCCGGCAGAGCATGGTCCGGAGTCTGGGTGCAGAGAACCAGAAAATCGATAGTCACCGGGTTGAGTCCGGTTTTCCGCTGCAAGTCCCGGCAAGCCTGGACAGCCATGTCTGAAACAAACTCATCGTGAGCGCTCACGTGCCTGCTGCGGATTCCCGTCTTGCTGAAAATCTTCTCCTCGGTCCAGTCCGGGTCATTGAATTCCTCCACCAATTGCCTGTTTTCCACGACCTGCTTCGGCAGATAGTAGCCGATACCGGCTATCCTGACGGGTAAGGTAAACATGACTCCGGGCCTTTCCGCGCGGTCTGGCGCTGAGAAAAATCGTTTCGGACGCTGCTGCAAGCCGGGCCGGTTCGAAGAAAATATAAATCCGGGTGCCTGGGCCGCACAACCAGGATTGCTATCTTGCTCCCCCTTGCCCTTTCCCTTTGACCGCTTTACAATTGATTATCATTCTCTATTTGAGGATTATTCCCCCTTATTTCTGAAAAGAGAATCCGGCCATGCTAAAAGGCGGCAGCCCGACAATTTACGTAACGGATATGGACCGGGCGGTGGAGTTCTACGTAAAAACCCTCGGCCTCCAGCTCAAAAGCCGCTATGGCAACCACTGGGCCAGCGTCGATGCCGGGGACGGGCTTATGATCGGCCTTCACCCGGCTGGCGAACACAGCTCGAAACCCGGCGCCGGCGGCGCGATAACGGTGGGGTTCGGCCTGGAAAAGCCCATCGAGGAAGTAGTCGCGGAGCTTTCTCGTCGCGGGGTCCGTTTCGACGGCCCGATTACCGGGGATGAGAAAACCGACATCCGCCTGGCGTTTTTCAGGGACCCGGACGGCAACCCGCTCTACCTCTGCCAGACCGCTCAGCGCTGGTAGGAGCGGGTTAATCTTTTCCCACAGCCGCTTGGATGGACTTGCCAGAAGACAGTCGAATTCCGGCTCATCTGGATGTTTGAATCCATTCAGGCGACTGGAACCTCTCCTCTATTGAGTATCACTATCGTTTTCCTTATAATCATTTGTCGCTTTTGGCTCCACTGATCGTTTTCTTCCTTTCAGTCAAGGAGATAAAATGGTTTCGTCCTTCAGTAAACGGTTAATGTTTGTGGCCCTGTTCTGCCTGGCGGCGGCGCTGGCGGGCTGCGGCAAGGGCGGCCCTCCCGGGCAAAAGTCACCGGCGGAGTTCAACGTGCCGGTGGCCTACCATAAGCTCGACAACGGCCTGCGCGTGGTGCTTTCGCCCATCCACAGCGTGCCATTGGCCACCGTGGCGGTCTACTACAATATCGGCTTCCGGATCGAGCCGCGGGAACGCACTGGCTTTGCCCACCTGTTCGAGCACATGATGTTCCAGGGGTCGCAGAACCTGGGCAAGATGGAGTTCGTCCGGCTGGTGCAGACCAACGGCGGGGTGCTGAACGGCTCCACCCGCTTCGACTACACAAACTACTTCGAAATCGTCCCCGCCCATAAGCTCGAAACCATGCTCTGGGCCGAGGCGGACCGGATGCGTGGGCTGGCGATCACCCAGGAAAATTTAACCAACCAGCAGGGCGTGGTGATCAATGAAGTCAAGGTCAACGTGCTGAACCAGCCTTACGGCGGATTTCCCTGGCTCGACATGCCGCAGTACGCCAACCAAAACTGGTACAACGCCCATAACTTCTACGGCGACCTGGACCAACTGGAGGCCGCCACGCTGGCCGATGTCCAGACCTTTTTCCGTACCTTTTACTCGCCCAACAACGCCGCCCTGATAGTGGCCGGCGACTTCGACCCGGACACGGCCCTGGCCTGGGTCAGGAAATATTTCGGCGCTATCCCCTCGGCCCAGCTCCCCAGCCGGCCGGACCTCTCCGAGCCGCGGCAGGAAAAAGAGAAACGCTTCAGCAAGGTCGATTCCCTGGCCAACCGGCCGGCCCTGGCGTTCAGCTACCGGGTCCCCGAACGCTTCACTCCCGAATGGTTCGCCATGGGTCTCTTGGACCAGATTCTGGTGCAGGGCGAGGACAGCCGTCTGCATCAGGCCCTGGTCAACGGCAAGGGGATGACCGGGGAGGTGAGCGGAGGGATCAACCACCTGCTGGGCAGCATGTACGACTACAGCGGCCCCATGCTCTGGACCGTGGCCCTCTTCCACGACCAGAACGTCCCGCCGGACTCGATCCTAACCGTGGTGGACAGCGTGATCGGCACCGTGTGCGACACACCCGTGGAGCAGGCCGTGCTCGACCGGGCGCTGGTCAAGCTGCGCTCGAGTTTCTACGACCACTGGGAACAATTATGGGGCATGGACCTGCTGGCCTCGTTCGCCCTTTTCGATGACGATCCCGCGCTGATCAACTCGATCGAGGAGCGTTTCCGGCAGGTCACGCCGGAAGCGATCCGCGAAACCGCCAAGGAGTACCTGCGGCAATCGGCGCGCACAGTGCTGACAATCGTACCCGGCAAACCACTCTGAGGAGAAGACAGATGTCCCCATACGCCAAAGTAACCTCCGCGCTGGTTCTGGCATCCTGTCTGGCTCTGCCGGGTCTGGCGCAGAAAGAAACCCCACCCGCGGGCGGCCAGCCGAAAAATTTCGTCCTGCCGGCCCAGCGGAATTTCACCCTGGACAACGGCCTAACTGTCACCCTGGTGCAGTTCGGCGACGTCCCCAAGGTAACAGTCAGCCTGGCGGTCCGGGCCGGCAATATCGATGAGGCGGCCGACCAGGTGTGGCTGGCCGACCTGACTGGCCAGCTCATGAAGGAAGGCACCACCAGCCGCAGCGCCCGGCAGCTGGCGGAACAGGCCGCGGCCATGGGCGGCCAGGTGGATATCAGCGTGGGACCGGACCAGACCACGGTGACCGGCGACGTGCTCAGCGAGTTCGCGGCCGGCCTGGTGGAGCTGGTGGCCGATGTTTCTCTCAATCCGCTCCTGCCCCAGAGCGAGATCGAACGGCTCAA
>JAZDIG010000361.1:0-2893 GCA_043805105.1 Candidatus Glassiibacteriota bacterium
GTGCCCGGGATGTGGGAAAACGCTTCGCCGTACTGCCACGGCACCGCTTTCAAGATCATGGCCGACACCTTTATCGGCCGGGGGGACATCGCCTACCGGTCGCTGCTGAAAGTGCTGCCGGACAGTCCGGCCAATCCGAGCCGCCATTCCGGCTGTCCGCCCTACATGGTGACCAACATGTACTACGGTCCCGAGCATCCGCGGGCCGGCCGGATTCTCTATTCCTGGATCACCGGCACCGCCGAATGGCTGTTCAAATCGCTCACCAGCCACATGCTGGGCGTCCGGGCCGACTACCAGGGCCTGTTGATCGATCCCTGCCTGCCATCGCACTGGAAGAGCGCCGGACTGGAGCGCGACTTCCGGGGAGCGCGCTACCGGGTGGCAATCGAAAATCCCGACGGCAGGCAGACCGGCGTAAAGTCGATAGTTTTGGATGGCAAGCCGTTCGAGGGCAATCTGCTGCCTGTTTTCGGCGACGGCGCAACTCATGAGGTGCAGGTCCGCATGTAGGAGATATCAGTAATTTTATGGCATGTGGATGCCGAAAGGTCGTTCCCGTTCATTTTTCATAAGGAGAGTCCCGCATGGAAAAGGAGAATTCACTGAACCGCAGAGAATTCCTCGGCAAGACCACCCTGCTGGCCTCGGCCGCGGGCCTGGCCGCAGGCGCCGCACAGAAAGCGCGCGCCCAGCTCAACAACGCGGCCGGTAAGAAAGTCGAGAGAGTGGGAGTGGGCTTTATCGGCGTGGGAATTCGCGGCACGCAGCACCTGGATGGCAGCCTGCAGATAGCCGGCGTGGTCCCGGTGATGGCCTGCGACCTCTACACCGGTCACCTGGACCGGGCCAGGGAAATCACCAACGGCAAGATCGAAGTAACCAAGGCTTACGAGGAGGTGCTGGCCCGCAAGGACATCGAGGCGGTGGTGGTCGCGGCCCCGGACCACTGGCACAAGAAGATCGTGCTGGATGCTTTCGACGCCGGCAAGAACGTCTACGTCGAAAAACCGCTCACCCATAAGATCGAGGACGGCGAGGAGCTGATCCGGGCCGCGCAGAAGAGCGGCCGGGTGGTGCAGGTGGGCAGCCAGTACATGAGCATGGCCTGCGCGCAGAAGGCGGTCGACCTGATCAAGAGCGGCCGGCTGGGGCAGATCACCCTGGTGGACGCCAAGATCCACCGCAACAGCTCGACCGGCGCCTGGTACTACCCGATCCCGCCGGATGCCAGCCCGGAGACGATTGACTGGAAGAAGTTTATCGGCGAATCCAAATGGTACGATTTCGATCCCAAGCGCTTCTTCCAGTGGCGTCTGTTCTGGGACTATTCCGGCGGCCTGCCCACCGACCTGTTCGTGCACCTGGTGACCGCCACCCATCAGCTGATGGGCGTGACCGCTCCCCAGACCGTGGTGGCTTTCGGCGACATCTACCGCTGGAAGAACTACCGCGACGTGCCGGACCAGATGACCGCCCTGGCGAGCTATCCCGAGGGCTTCCTGCTGAAATTGACCTCCACGTCCAACAACGGCCACCCGGGGCCGGCGCTCACGTTTTACGGCACCGAGGGCACGCTGGAGTACGACGGCGATTCGATGACCTATTATTACGAGCCGCGCAGCGAAAACTTCCGCTACCCGACCCATAGCTGGGCCACGCCCACGGTCAAGCAGTTTCAGGATATCATGAACCTTAACGACAATCTCTCACCGGTTAAGAGTCCTCCGCCCAAGGAGGCTGCTCCCGCCCAATACACCGGCGGCGACGGCACCGAGGATTCCACCACGGCCCATCTGCGCAACTTCTACGATGCCATCCGCAACGGCGAGCCATCTGTCGAGCCGATGGAGGTGGGAGTGAACGCGGTCAACGTGGGCCATATGGTCAACATCTCCTACCGCAGCGGTAAAATCGTACGCTGGAACGCGAAAACCCGCAAAGTGGAAATGTGACCGGCGTAACTGTCTGAAAGACCGCAAGGCCGGGGGAAATCTCCCGGCCTTTCTTATTCCCTGCGGGTGATACCGGTTCCCGGAGCGTGCCGGGGTTTTTCGGCTTTTGGGCCGGGAGCGGGGCGGGCCGGCACTCGCCCGGCTCTCCGAAAATTTCTTTTGAACTGCCCCATTGCAGTCAAAACGCAGTCTTTCCAGCGCCTTGAAAATACCCGGGTGAAGTTTATATTTAGCACCTGGTTCGCTTGCCAGCCGAAAGCACTTTTGGGCCGGAGTCCGAACCGGCCGATTTCAGGGATGACCTGGCATCCCGGCGCCTGGATGTCCCGGACCTGAAACGCTGCCACAGCCTCGCGATCGAATACTGACATGACCCATCGGCAAAGCTTTTTCTCCCTCTTCGAGGGCACGGCGGACGGCATCGTCCCCTTCTTCCCGGACATCACCGACTGGTACATGGGCGCTCGGATCGATCCCGGCGAGCCGTATCCTTATGCGCCGGGGCAGTTCATCCCCTCCGACTCGCCAATTCACCGCCGCCGGGGCAGGCTGCCTGACTCACTCGCCGGCCTGGACTTCATCGGCTTCTACCGCAAATTCGACTGGGGCCTGCCGGTCCACATCTACGACTGGTTCCGCTCGGAATACGGGCCGCCGGTGGTGTATGAAGAAAAGGTCGAGGGAAAGCGCAAGATCAGGCGGTTTGTCACTCCGCGGGGCGAGCTGGAGCGGCTGGACGTGCTGAGCGAGGATGGATCGTGGGCGCCCAGGGAACACTACGTCAAGCGCCTGGAAGACCTCGATGTGCTGAAAATCGTGGTCGAACGCACAACGTTCGTTCCGCAGTTCGACCGGGCGCGCTCGGTGCTGGAGGCGGTCGGCGAACAGGGCGTGGGCGACCTGCCGGTGATGAGGTCTCCGTTCGGCAAGCTGGTGCA
>JAZDIG010000362.1:0-10094 GCA_043805105.1 Candidatus Glassiibacteriota bacterium
GGTGGCAGCGGGCTGGAACCGATTACCGCCCGCAGGGCAGCCCGGTCGAAACTCGAGACGCCGCTCGATTTTTCCACCCTCTCCCCGGTTACCGTACCGTCGCGCTGGATCCGAAAATAGACGGTGCAGAGCACCGAGTCCTGCTCTCCCTGGTAGGGATTACGCCAGTTGCGGCTGATCTTGTCCGTCATCAGCCGCAGATAATAGGGAAATTCGAACAGTTCGTCCGAACTCACGCCCATGGCCTGGCCCGGACCACTCTGCTGAACGACCCGCTGGTCGGTCTGCGGTTGTTTGGGCTGCGCCTCTATCTGTTTGGGCTTGATCTTTTTCTTCTCTTCCGGCTGCGGCGGGATCGTTTCCTCATCCACTTCCCGGATTGCTTCCACAGTCGTCGTCGCCGCCTGCAGTTCGGGCATACTGACAATCTGCATCTGGTAAACCTGTGGGATGTAGTATACCCGCTCCCGGCTCAAGTCGAAGAAATAGAGAAAAGCCAGTAAAAAGACATGGGTCAGAAACGATATGATAAAAGCTCTCCGCACCGCCATACCGCCTGCGGAAGTTAGCGAAATCGAACGGGCTCAGTATTTCAATTCGATTGCCGGCGCAGACCGGCCGGCACAGGTTCGGCCACCAGCCCCAGCGATTCGAATCCGGCTTCCCGGATCAGACCCACCACCATGACCACCTTGCGGTAGGCGATATCCTCGTCGGCGCGCAGGTAAACCGCCTTGGTCTTGAGGGTGTTGTAGTATTGCGCCAGCTTGTCCGGGAGTTCCGCTTCGGTGACCGGTAGATCGTCCAGAAAGATGCCCTTGTCTTTGGAAATGCTCACCACCAGGCCGGTGAAAGTGAAGCTCTGCGCCACCTGGGTCTTGGGCAGCACGATCTCGATCCCGCCCTGGAACAAGGGCGTACTTATCATGAAGATAATCAGGAGCGTCATGGTCACGTCCACCAGACTGGTGACGTTGATTTCGCTGTAGAGCTTATCTTCGTTGTCTTTTCTGAACCTCGGCATCGCCCGGAGCTCCCGCGCTCGATTGAATTGCTTCCTGCAAATTAAAGCCCGCCCCGTCTCAGATGTTCAGGCTGCTTTTGTAAATGATCCCGGCCATTTCCAGCGAAAAGTTGTTCAGCTTGTCTGTGATCCGCCTGACCTTATTGGAAAGGTAGTTGTAGCCTATCACCGCCGGGATCGCCACGACCAGCCCGACGATGGTGGTGATCAGGGCATCGGCGATGCCCGGGGCCACCACCGAAATGTTGGCCGAACCCTTGGCGCCGATGTCCAGGAAGGCGATATAGATCCCCCAGACTGTGCCGAGGAGACCGAAGAAGGGGCTGATCGTGGTGGCGATGGCCAGGAACACGATCCAGCTTCTGAGATTGTCGGCCACCTCGGCCACGGTGCGCTCCATCGCCATCAGCAGGGTGTCGCGCATCATCACGGTGGGGTCGAACGCGGTTTTTCTTTCCTCGTTCTTGGCCAGGATCCGCTTCACCTGCCGCACCTCGTTCACCGCCACGTTCACCAGCGCGGCCATCGGGGAATTGACCATCCCTTTTCCCGCTTCCTGGATACCATCCAGGTCGCGCGCCTTGCGGAAGCGCCCGAGAAAATCGTCTACTTCTTTCTCCGCCCTCCTCAGCACGAAGAATTTCCGGCCCATGATCATCCAGCTCAGCACCGAAACCACGCCCAGGATCAACAGAATTAACTGGGCTTCCGGGCTGGCGCTCAGCAGCTTGGAGACAAATTCGCGTCCCAACAGCCTTCTCCTTGGTGTCAGTTTACAGTTTGACGATCTTGTCCGACCGCAGCCCGCGCGCACCGAATGCGTCGCGCGTATCGACGATCAGGGAGGCGTTTTCCAGCACCATCCGGTAGTCGAAACTGCTATGGTCGGTGGTCACCACCACGCAATGGACACCGGCCACCAGTTCAGGCGTCAGCTCCCGGCTGGCGAGCAGGCCGCCGTTCATCTTGAATTCCTGGACGAATGGATCGGTGAACGCCACCTTGCCGCCTTTCCGCTGCAGCAGCCGGACCACGTCCAGGGCGGGGGATTCCCGCACGTCGTCGATGTCCTTCTTGTAGGTCACGCCCAGAATCAGGATACGGGAGCCTTTCACGCTGCGCCGGCAGTCGTTCAGTGCATCGGTGACCTTGCGCACCACGTAGGCGGGCATGCTCGAGTTGATCTCCCCGGCCAGTTCGATGAAACGGGCATAGTAGTTGAGGCTTTTGAGCTTCCAGGAAAGGTAGTGCGGGTCGATCGGAATGCAATGGCCGCCCAGTCCGGGGCCGGGCTTGAACGGCATGTAGCCGAAGGGTTTACTGGCGGCGGCCTCGAGCACTTCCCAGACGTCGATCCCCAGCACGTCGCACATCAGCGCCACTTCGTTCACCAGCCCGATATTGACCGCTCGGAAGGTGTTTTCCAGCAGCTTGACCATCTCGGCCGCATCGGTGCTGGAGACTTCCACCACCTTTTCGACGATCTGCGAGTAATAGGCGGAGGCATGTTTGAGGCATTCAGGGGTGCAGGCGCCGATCACCTTGGGCGTATTATGGATCATGTAGGTCTTGTTCCCTGGGTCGACCCGCTCCGGGCTGAAAGCGAGATAGAAGTCCTTGCCCGCCCTCAGGCCCGTGTCCTCGAGCATCGGCCGGATCAGCTCCTCGGTGGTGCCGGGGTAGGTCGTGCTTTCGAGGACGATGAGCTGGCCTTTGCGCAGGCGCAGTTTGATCTGCTCGCTGGCAGCCAGAATGAACGAAACGTCCGGATTTTTGGTTTTATTGAGCGGCGTGGGCACGCAGATCGACATCGCATCGGCCCGGGCGAGAACTTCGAAATCGGTGGTGGCCTTGAGCTTGCCTGCTCTCACCAGCGGGGAGACCACTTCCGGGTCGACATCGGGGATGTGGCTGCCGCCGTGGCTGATCACGCTGACTTTGGTAGCGTTAAGGTCGACGCCGGTCACGTTGAACCCGGCCTGGGCGAATTCCACCGCCAGGGGAAAGCCGACGTAACCCATACCGATTATGGCCACTTCAGCCTTGTGTGATTCGATCTTAGTGATTAAATCCAAGAACCACCTCTGAGAATACTGTTAGCGCTATGACGTCTGGAATGGTTGTGCACCCGGTCGATTTTAGCCTTATAATTTAAATTTCACCATCCGGCAAGTCAATTAATTTTGCCACGGTTGCAGCCAATCCGGTTCGGTGATATAAAAATATTGCAAGAATCGAGTTTGATAAATATATTATCTCTTCTTAATCTTTATGGAGGCAGCATGGCCAAGGTATGCGAAGTGTGTGGAAAGAAACCGGTAGCCGGCCACAGCGTTTCCCACGCCAATAACAGAACCAAGCGGCGTTTTATGCCGAATCTGCAGCGGATACGAGTCAAAGTCAACGGCCGCGCCCAGCGGATGACTGTCTGCACCCGCTGTATCCGCACCGGACGGATCACCAAAGCCGCCTGAGGTATCCGCTGCCGCGGCTACGCCCGACCGATAGAAGATCATCGGGAAAACCCGCTTTCGAGCACGCTCCAGGGGTGTTCGGCAGCGGGCTTTTTTCTTGAATACAGCACCGGCTCCAGGTCGATTCCGTTCCGCTCGAGGCAATCGAGCAAGCGGCCGGCTCCGGCGGCGGCCATTTCGAGCGGCTGGGCGAAGCTCCTGTCCCCCAGCGACAGGGCGGCCTGAGAAACCGCTTCGGCTGGCGGATCGTGCTGCAGTTGTACTCCCGGCGCATCCTGCCGGATACCTTTCCGCAGCTCGCGCAACAGGCGCTTGATCTCCCCCGGCCTCAGCATTGATTCATCCTGCCAGGCGGTCTGCGGCTTTGGAATGAACGGGTTGACACTGATCTTGAGCCTGAGCCTGTTCCCGGCCGTTCCCGCCAGCAGCCGCACCTGTTCCACCAGCTCTCGGCGGTGCTGGGCCGTCTCCCCCGGCAGCCCGATCATATAGTAAAGCTTGAGTCCCCTGAAACCCGCCTCGGCAGCGAGCCTTACCGTCTCGAACAGCTCTTCCTGCCGGTAACTTTTGCCGATCCGGGCCAGCAGCTCCGCACTGGCGGTTTCCGGCGCCAGGGTGAGACTCTCCACCCGGCAGCGTTTCAATACCGTCAGCAGTTCCCGGTCCACCGATCCCACTCTCAGCGAGCTGGTGCCCAGCCTTCGGCCGGAAGCGGCCACCGCAGCCGCGATCCTTGCCAGCTCGGGATGGTCGCAGAGGTTGGCGCCCACCAGGCCGATCGCGCCGGCCGCCGCCGGGGCCGCCTCGATCAGCTCGATCACCCGCCCGGTCTCGGCCGGCCGGTACGGGCGGTTTATCCGGCAGACCAGGCAGAACCGGCAGTTCCAGCGGCAGCCGCGCGCCACCTCCACCAGATGCATGTCGCGGAAATGTGCGAGCCGGCTGACTATCACGCTGAAGGCCGGACTCCGGCCCACGTCGGCTGTCGCCCGCCCGACCCGGACCGGGACTGCCTGGCCCGCCGGGCGCGGCAGCGCCGGGTAGGAGCCGGACACGCCGTCGAGCCGGTACAGCTCGGGTACGTAAAAGCCCTCCTGGCCGGCCAGAGTCTCGAGCAGGAGCCGACGGGTCCAGCCTGCACCGTACGCCGCCAGCCAATTCGCGGCCAATGACGGCACCAGAATCTCCGCATCGCCTATGCCGCAGACGTCCAGGAACGGGGCCACCGGCTCCGGGTTGGAACTCACCACCGGCCCGCCGGCCAGCAACAGCGGGTCGCCCTCCCCGCGGTCGGCCGAGCGTGGCGTGATGCGATTTTCCTGGAGAAAGCGGACCAGCTCCAGCAGCTCCTGTTCGTAGGAAATGGAAAAGGCGAGTACGGGAAATTCCGCCGCGGCCCGGCCGCTTTCGAGCGAGACCCAGATCGCTCCCGAGCGCGGCCGGTCAAAACGCACCAGGCGCTCGCAGCGCGCTCCTTCCAGCTCGTTGAACAGGCGGTAAACAGTTTGGCCGCCCAGGCTGCTCATGGCCGTTTCATAAGGCGAGAGGGCCACCAGGCCCACTTCCAGCGGGCAGTGGCCGGTCTTGACCAGGGTGCCGGTCTCCGCTTCGAGGTATCTGCGCCGGAATCTGTCCGGACGGTCAAGGGACAAGTCTTACCTCCGAGCCGATTCGGTGGGCAAAGCAATTATGCCGAATTTAACCTGGGCCGACCGGCCCTCAAAGCAGAAAAGGCCTTCCGAAGAAGGCCTGCTCGATCAGGTTAGGGGATTTCAATCCAGGAACGATCACTCGGCTGGTTACTGAGACCGGCGCTCACGCTCGGGCAGGCTGGGCTTCACGCGGGTCCTGCCGCTGAAAATCTTGCCGTGCAGGATGAAGGAGTCCACCATGTTCAGAATGAAAACGCCCAGGGAGGCATCTAACATGTAGCCGCCCCACTTGTACTTGGCCTGGCCGACGTTCACCCGGTCCTGGTAATATTCCCGGTTCGTCCCTTCCACCGCCTGGTTGTAGGCTTTCTGGCCCTGGCTGCGCAGCATGTAGCCGGTGAGGAAGAAGCCGGCGGTGGAGCCGAGAATGGCATAGCCGGTCCACATCGTCCGGGGTTCGGCGGTCTGGATCAGGCGCCAGCCCGGGACGAAGGCGGCGATGAAACCGCTCTCCTTTATTTTCTGTTGCTGAAGGAACACCTTCAGAGCCGCCTCTTCCTTCTGTTTCAGCACGCTCAGCTCGATCTGCTGTTTCTGCTTTTCATCGGCGCTCAACCGCACCAGGTTCTCCGCCTTGGCCAGCTCGGGGTTCATCTGCAGCGCCTTTTCCGCAGCCACGCGCGCCTCTTCGTACTGGTGGTTGTCATAATAGGAGAGGCTTATCAAATACTGGATATCCACGTTGTTCGGCTCGTTGTTGAGCACCATCTGATAGTGTTCGATCGCCTCCTCGAACCTCTGCTTGCGGCGGTAGACGTCGCCCAGGCCCTGGCGGGCTTTGGAGTTGTTGTAATCCAGAGCCACCGCCTGCCAGAATTCATCCTCCGCCTCGTCCCAGAGGTTCATCGCCATGTACTGGCTGCCCCGCGAAACGTGTTCGGAGGCCAGAAAGAGGTTCTGTACAGTCTGGCCCTGGGCGCCCAGCCGGCAGGGCAGCAGCAGCGAAAACACCGCCAACGAATAAAGGATCGCCTTTTTCACCCTTTATTCCCCCTCCCTGCTCAGGGTGAGCAGCGTGTTTATTTTAGTCAGAAGGTCGGTTAGGTAGTTAGCGTCCGCAGGGTCGAGCGAACCGGCCGGGTCGGCGATCCCGGCCGCAAGGTCGTACTGCTCGAGGTTGAAGTACGCCTCGGCCAGCACCGCCCGCAGATCGTCGCTGTTGATCGCGGTCCGGTATTGGAAGACGTACTGCGGACTAATCCCCAGGGCCTGCAGGGCATAGTCCCGCACGAGGGTGAAGTTGACCGGCGAGATGTCGCGGTAACCCAGACTCAGGCCGGCATAAACGTTGGCGCTGTCCTGGGCGCTTTGGGGCGTACGGGCCAGGGCGCTGCTGAAATTGTTCACCGCCTTGGTCAGGGAATCCTGCATCGCCAGGCCCCAGCCCAGGCCGATGTAAGCTTCCGGCCAGCTCCGGGCGGCGTCCAGATCGAGCGCGTTGCGGAATTCGGTGGCAGCCAGCGCGTAGTTACGGTCGACGAACTTATCCCATCCGTGCGACACATTTGTTTCGTAAGCCGGCCGCGGATTGTATTCCGGGGCCGAAGGTGTGCTGCAGCCCACCAGCGCGAGCGCTGAAACCGCCATAACTGTCAAGAAGCATTTCATATTACGCTTTCCCCACGGCTGAAACATCGTCCTACCTGAGCAATACCATTTTCCTGGTTATCGTCCTGCCCGGGGCGGCCATCCGGTAGAAATAGACGCCGCTGGGCAGGTCGCGGCCGTCAACGGAACGGCCGTCCCATTGAACTGAATGCCGGCCCGGAGTCACCGACCCCTCGACCAGAACCTTCACCAGGGCGCCCCGCAGATTGTACACTTTGATCGAGAAGCCCGCCAGCGGGGTGTCTCCCGGTATCGCGTAAACAATGGTAGTCGAAGGATTGAAGGGATTCGGGCTGTTCTGCCCCAGGCCGAATTCGCCCGCTTTCGGCAGGCCCGGGCCGCCGGCGGCGGGCCGCAGGGCGAAGGTACCGAGTTGATCGGTACCGGCGCTGTAGACGCCCGCTCCGGCATCGAACCGGGTGTCCAGCTCCTGCCAGCCGTATTCCGTGAGCAGGTAAATCGCCTGCGGGCCGTCCTCATTGCCCCGGGAACGGATGTTCACCGTCACTTCGCCGGTCAGGCTGCCCTCCTCGAGGGTGAACGTATAGCTGTCGGTACCCACCACCAGGTTCACGTCCAGGCCCCCGAACGGATCGAGCCGGTTGAGCTGCTCTTTGATCTTGGCGTTCGTCACCTGCTCGTTCACGCTGGTAACTAACCGGACCGCTCCGGCGGAGGAACCGGGGCCGAGCGTGACCCAGGCCATCCGGTCCGGCGTGGGAGCCTGCTGGCCCGGGCCGGCGGAAGCCAGAAGAGAAACCGAGGCGAAGGTCTTGGTGTATTCACCCGACCGGCCGGAGCGGTTTTCCCCCGTGATGCTCAGGAGAAATGAATTGCGCGTGACGTAATGGGCCCGCCAGATGTCGTTGGTGCCCACTCTCACGACCGGCACCTGATCGAGGTTGAACTTGACGACCGGATCGCTGCGCAGCGGCTCAGACGAGACGATGTAGACGGTGATATGGCCGGCAAATGCCGGGTTGCGGCTAACCAGAACGTAAAATTCGGGGCCCGCTCCCTGATGCGAGGTGTCGAGCAGGAAGCTGTGCGACTGCAGGCTGGAGATCGGATAACCGCTCCGGCCGTGAACGAACACTTTCCACCAGTAGCGGGTGCGGTCGTTTAAGCCGGTTACGGTCAGCGTAGTGTCGCTCAGATTCTCCTTCGGAAAACCTTCCACCGTGCTGTTGAAAGAAAAAAGGCTGTCGAGGGAAAGGACGAAGTCGTACCGCAAGACGTCGTTGGTATCCGGCGAGGTGGAATTTTTCCAGACGAAGGTGACTTCGGTCGAGTTGACCGTGTCGGCGTTCACGGGGAAGACCAGGTCGAAAGCGACCGGCAGGTCGCCGCTGGTGTCGAACGAGCGGCTGAAAATGATCCGGTTCTGCGCCTGCTCCTCGGTGACGTACAGGTCGACCCGGTTGTCGTTGTTGAAGTCGCCGACCGCCACCCCGCGCGAAAAACCGGACCAGGCCGGCATGATACCCGGAGTGGCCTCCACGAAGGTTCCCGATCCGTTCTGATTGATCAGGAGCCGGTTGGGCTGGCCGAAATTGGCGTAGTAGAGGTCGAGGTAGCCGTCGGCGTTGGCGTCGAAGAACTTGCCGCCGTAGGTCTCGTCACTCTCGGAGGGCAGGCGGCCGGCGCGGTCGAGGGTAAAATTGCCCTTGCCATCGTTGATGTACAGCTCGTTGTGTGTGGTCTGACTCTGGAATATCACCAGGTCCAGGTCGCCGTCGGAATCGATGTCGCCCAGATCACCGCCGCGGGCATAATTACCCGCGGTAGCGGACCAGGCCCGGTATTGCAGAGTGCCGTTGCCGGAGTTAATCAGAAGATAGGGTTTGTCAGGCTGATTGATCACGATGATGTCAACGTCGCCGTCTTTGTCCAGGTCGCCTTTAACCGCCCAGACCGACTGGTCGCGGTCCGGCATATTGAAAATCTTGGTAGTGGTGGCGTCGGTAAATATTCCTTTACCGTCATTGAGCAGCAAGCGGTTGCGCTCGCCGCCGATCTTGAAATTAGCCAGAAAGAGGTCGATCGTGCCGTTGCCGTCGAAGTCATCGGCCAGGATGCAGCGCGTGCCCCAGTTGTCAGCCGGCAGGTAGGTTCTGCCCGTCGTATCCACCAGCGCGAAGGTCTTGTCGTCGAACCGGCCGCGGCCGTTGTTGATATAGAGCCGGTTCTGGCTGTCCTCGTTGGCGAAAATCAGGTCGAGGTGGTCGTCGGCGTTGAAGTCGGCGACGGCCACGAAAGTGGTCTTCTCCGCGGACTGCGGCCCCAGCACGTTCAGCGAAACGTCCTCGAAGCCGATGGCCCGGTTGTAAAAATAGACTTCGTTCGCTTCTCCGTAGTTGGCGATCACCACGTCGAGGATGCCGTCCTCGTTGAAATCGGCAATGGTGCTGTATCTGCTGCTGCGGGCGATAGGCAGGCCGAGCCGGCTGGTGGTGTCGGCAAAAGAGACCGGGCCCAGCGCACCGTTGGTCAGCACTTCGTAATCGAATATCTTATTGGGCGCAGCCCGCGGGTCTTTTTCGGGCCTGCCGGTGGTGTCCGCCACCTGCACGAAATACTCGATCCGGCTGCCAGGCGGCCGTGGCGGAATTTCACCCCAGTAATGAGCGCCGAAGCGGTTGAGCGGGATGTCGGAATAGGTCGAGCTTTCGTTGACGTTCCTCCACTTGAGGAGCACCGAAAAAATCTTGATGTTGCTGGTGATCCAGGTGTCGATCCGCACCGGCAGCAGGCTGTTCACGGTGTTGGTTGCGTCGGTAGTGAGAGTGATCCCCAGGTTCGGCACGATATCCGAGATGTTCGACAGCACTTCGAAGAGATAAGGCGGGACGAACGGGTTCGAATGAATGCTGTCCGGCTTGGAGCTGACTCTATCTGCGCCGTCCCGGGCCAGGATGAAATAACTGACAATCGTGTTGAACGGCTGTCCCGGGATGTTCGCCAGATAGTCGTCTTTCAACTGGTCAGCCACCGGCAGCATGGCGAGAGTATCGGCGAAGATATTGGCTTTGGTGCCCCAGAGCAGCTTCACGTTTACGGTGTAATTGTCCACCACGCTGGCGGTTATCGGGTACGGGCCGGCGTTGTTGGTAGTCGTGGGATACTGGGTGGCGAAATAGATGAAGGGCGGCACGGTATCCCGGGCCAGGGGCGCATTGAGCTCGGGAATGAACTCGATATCGGCGAGGGTGTCCAGCTCCGTGCTGTCCGGCGCGGAGTAGTTGCGCGCCCGGACGGTTTTGATCTCCGAAACAG
>JAZDIG010000363.1:0-4392 GCA_043805105.1 Candidatus Glassiibacteriota bacterium
GATACCGTGATCGCCGCCCTGGCGAACGCCATCGAGGCCAAGGACGAATACACGGAGGGCCACAACGACCGGGTGAGCCGGCTGGCGGTCATGCTGGGCGCCGCCGCGGGTCTGGGCCCGAAGGAACTCGACCTGGTGCGCATGTCCGGCATCCTTCACGATATCGGCAAGATCGGCATACCGGACAGCGTGCTGAACAAGCAGGGGCCGCTGGATGCCGAGGAGTACGCCATGATCACCTCGCACCCGCGCCAGGGAGAAAAGATCCTGATGCCTCTGCGCTCGGTTATGGATGTCCGCGACGTGGTGCTCTTCCACCACGAACGCTTCGACGGCCGGGGATACCCGCAGGGTCTGGCCGGGGAGGAAATTCCGTTCTTTGCCAGAATCGTGGCGATTGCCGACAGTTTCGACGCCATGACCACCGACCGACCTTACCGCCGGGCGTTCACGCGCCAGGAAGCGATCGCCGAACTGGAAAACGGATCCGGGAAAATGTGGGACCCGCGGCTGATTACGCTTTTCCTTCAACGGCTCGAACCGGATAGATAGCTAAATAGAAGCAAATTCAATCGATGAGGGTACCAGCGTGGCTGAACTGATACTGTGGAACTCGACTTCGTCCCGGCGCCGCTCGCCGACCGACGATTTTCTGGACAACGGACTGGCGATACTCAAGAGCTACGTGGAATCCAGGGGATTCACCGTGGAGGTGATAGACTGGGCCAACAGCGACCAGTGGGACAGGATGACTCCCGCCCCGCTGGCCAGGCTGAACCGTCGGATCGCAGTCCGGCTGCTGGCCGGCAGCGGCAAGGACAGCGCCTCCGGCGGCCTCGGCAGGAAAATCATCGGCGCCGCTTTTCTGCTGACCCAGAACCTGACCACCATCCTGCAGAAGTTCACACAGAGGCGGCTGATCGCCGCCCTGGCCCGCCACGTCCGTGAGTCCGGCTGCCGGGTGGTCGGAATCAAGACCTGGTACGGAGAAACCTACCTTTCGGCCCGCAGCTTCGCCCGCATCCTGCGCCGGATCGCGCCCGAGGTGTTGATTGTGGCCGGCGGCCCCCACGCCTCCA
Organism: Candidatus Glassiibacteriota bacterium; assembly: GCA_043805105.1. Classification (GTDB taxonomy): domain Bacteria; phylum Gemmatimonadota; class Glassbacteria; order GWA2-58-10; family GWA2-58-10; genus JAZDIG01. The sequence continues at coordinate 1,080 of JAZDIG010000363.1, forward strand.
CCTACCGCGAAGCCGTACTCGGGGACGGTCTATTCGATTTCGCCGTGGTGGGGGAGGGCGAGCGGCCCCTGGTCCGTATGCTCGAAAAGGCGCGTCTGAGCCTGACCAAGGCCGAACTGACCCGCCGGATCATCGAGTGCGCGGAAAACGGCTCGATCGAAAACACGATCTACCGGGCCGACGGCGGCTTCAAGATCTCGCCCCGCCGCAAGCCGGTCGCCGACGACAAAGTGGTGCCGGATTATCCGAAGCAGCCGGGGAAGACCCGCATTCACGTAATCGTCGAGTCTCTCGGCTGCCCCTGGGGCAAATGCAGCTTCTGCACCCATTCCTGCACCTACGGGAGTTATTCGGTGCGCAATCCCGAGGCGGTGGTGGACGAAATGGAAAAAATGGTGGGCCGGGGAATCGGCATCTTCCGCTTCGCCGGCAGCTCAACCACCCTGACCTGCGCCCGACGGATCGCGCGGAAAATCGAGAATCGTGAGCTGAACGTGATCTACAGCATGTTCGGCCGGGCTGAATCGCGGGCCTCTGATCCGCAATACTACCCGGAGGTGGTGGAAAGCTACCGGCAGCTGATCCGCTCCGGCTTCCGTTCCGTGTTCCTCGGCGCCGAATCCGGTGACGACCGGATCAACGAACAGGTGATGAACAAGGGAGTCACCCGGGCCGACATCGTGGCCACGATGCGGGCCATGCGCGAGGCGAGCCGGATCGAGGGGGTGCCGATCGACATCGGCATTTCGCTGATTTACCCCTCCCCGACCCTGGGTCTTCTCACGCTGGAAGAGCTGCTGGAGGCGGACCTCTCCCTGGTGGAAGAGACCGAACCGGACTCGGTGCTGGTGAGTCCGCCGGCGCCGTTCCCGGGGACCACCTGGTTCGAAAAGCGCGACCGCTTCGGCTTCCAGCTCGATAAGAATTTCGTTACGGACATGCTGTCCTACGATTACGTGCTGTACAAGCCGCTTTTCCTCTGGCCCGAAATCGGGCTCAAGCTCGAGGGCCTCAACCTGCATCAGATTTTCGAACACTGCGGCCGGCTGCGTCAGCAGATCGAAAAGCGCGGCTACGTGACCGAGGTTACCGATGTGCAGTTTCTGATGCTTCGCGCCGCCGGCTACCACGGCCGCGAAGGTGTGATCGAGTTCAAGGACAAAACCCAGCTTTCGATCCTGTCCTGCGACTACCGCTGGATCAACCAGCTGCAGGAAAAAGTAAACCTGGCGAGCCTGGAGCAGGCCAGACTGAACCGGGTGTGGGCTTGACCACGGCAGTCTGCGCCGGGCCAGGGACAGCCTCCCGGCCTTTTGCTTTTTCCCCCCGTCCATTATATTGAAATTTTCCGCCATCTTTATCTGAACCCGGCCGATCCTGCAAAGAGGTACTCCATGCGCCCGACTGCCACCGGACTGCTCTGTATCATTCTCGCCGTTCTCGGCGGGCCGGCCTGCCAGGGGAAAAAGCCGGCCGGCGAACCGGCCGCAAGCGCCGCTTCTGCCGCGGGCTGGCGGGTGATCGGCCCGGGCGGGGGCGGATCGATGTTCACGCCCAGGGTCGATCCTTTCAACCCCCGGCACGTCCTGCTGCACTGCGACATGACCGGCGGCTATGTCACCCGCGACGAAGGACAGAGCTGGCGCATGTTCAACTTCCGCAGCACGATCCAGGATTTCGTTTTCGATCCGGCCACTCCGGGCACGGTCTACGCCTTCAACAGCGGGCTTTACCGCTCCGCGGACGGAGGCACATCCTGGGAGCTTGTCTATCCGCCTCCGGCCCGGATCGTTGCCGAGCGGATGGGGCTGGACCACGGCAACCAGTATTTCGAAACCGATGACAGCCTGACCCGTTTCTGCCCGCTCGAGGCGGTGTGCCTCGACCCGGGGGACGCCAGGCAGATTTACGCTGGCTGCGGGGCGCCGCGGATATCGCAGGACAGTCTGCCGGCGGTCTTTCTGGGTGATTCGGTCACCGTCCTCTATTCGGCTGACCGGGGCGCAGGCTGGCGTAAGACCTGCCGGCTGACCGGCCGGCAGATGGTGGGAATTTTCCCCGGCGGCTGGTGGGACAGTCCCGGCCGGGCGGTGGTAGTCACGGACCGGGCCGCCAGCCTGGTTTCCCCGGACGGCTCGGTGTCCGGGAGCTTTCCTCTGCCGACCGGGCGTGTCTTTGCCGCGAGCGGCGGCCGGGGGGAAAGCGCAGCCGTGATCTACCTGGCCCGCGAGGCGAGGGGTGGGGATAAGGGACTCGCCGGCGGACTGTACCGGTCCGAGGACGGCGGCCGAAGCTGGCGGCAGTGCGGAATCGAGCTGTTCGACACCTGGACCCGCACCGGCCGGGTGCCCTATTTCAACACGATCGAGGCCTGCCGCGACCACCCGGAGAACGTATACTTGTCCGTGCGGGCCTACTGGCAACCCAGGGGCGACAACCCGGTTCTCTGTTACGGCGTCGCCAGGAGCAGAGACAGCGGCCGGAGCTGGCAGTGGGTCTACTTCACAGATGGCAGCACGGTCAGCCACACCGAATACCGCGGCGGTTGGATGGTCGAAAGCTATGGCCCCGGCTGGGAGGGCAATCCGCACGGAATCGGGGTAAGCCCCACCGACCCCGAAATCTGCTACACCGCCGACTACGGCCGGGCCAGCCGCACCACCGATGGCGGCAAAACCTGGGAGCAGGTCTACGGCAACCGGCTGCCCGACGGCGGCTGGACCACCCGCGGCCTGGACGTCACTACCTGCTACGGAGTGCATTTCGATCCGTTCGATCCCGCTCACCTGTTCATCAGCTACACCGACATCGGCCTGTTCAACAGCTTTACCGGCGGCAAGAGCTGGCTGCACAGCCTGAAAGGGGTGCCGGAGCCGTGGTGGAACACCTGTTACTGGGCGGAGTTCGATCCGGAAGTCAGGGGCCGGGTCTGGAGCGTTTGGGGCAACGGCCACGACCTGCCGCGGCTCAAGATGTGGCGAAGGCCGGGCTTCCTGGAGAGCTACCAGGGCGGGGTGGCGGTTTCCGACGACGGCGGGCGCAGTTGGCGGCCGCAGACCAACGGTATCCCGCCCAATACTGTCTGTACGCACCTGTCGGTCGACCCGTCGAGCCTGGCCGGGGCGCGCACGATCTATGTCTGCGGGACAGGCCGCGGGGTGTTCAAGTCCACCGACAGCGGCGAAAGCTGGCGGCTGGTGAACGAGGGGATCGGCCCCAACCGCTATACCTGGCGGATTACGCTGCTGCCGGACGGCGAGCTGCTGCTGGTGGTGATGCGGGCGCTGGACGATTCCGGCCGGGTCCTGCCCGG
>JAZDIG010000364.1:0-8453 GCA_043805105.1 Candidatus Glassiibacteriota bacterium
GCTCGGATTGGCCGGACTGTCCGGCAGCACTTTCAGCAGCGACCGGTAGGCGATGTCCCCCCGGCCGATAAAGGTGTCGGCCATGATCTTGAAAGCGGTGCCGTGGCAGTACGGCGAAGCGTTTTCCCACATCCCGGGCACGAACCAGGTGATCCGGCCGATACCGGGATTGCGGCTCTTGTAGGCCGGCGTGAGCACCAGCGAGCCGTAGTCGCATTCGAGGTCGTTGTCGATCGCTTTCAGGATTTTTTTCAGGCGCCCGCCGCCGGCGATCCCGGCCATGATCGCCCAGGTCTGCGGATTGAGATAGATCCGGCCTTCGTTCTCCAGACGGCTGCCCACCGGCCGGCCTTCATCGTTGTAGGCTTCGAGGTACCAGTCGCCGTCCCAGCCCGACTTTTCGATCGCCTCAGTCAGCCGATCTCGGCGCTGGAGGAGATCCTCTTCCAGGTGACTGTCTTTCACCACGTTGCGCACGATTTCGAGGGCCCGGTTAATCGCGAACACGATCCCGATACTGGTCCAGACCGATTCGCCCCTGCCGCCGGTGCCGATCATGTTCAAGGAATCGTTCCAGTCGCCGTAGTGCATCCGCACCAGGCCGTGGCTACCGGTGTCAGCGGTGGCGTGGCGCAAGCCCTGCAGGGTATGGTCCCACACGGTGCCGCTTCCACCGTCGAAATAGGGCACCTCCTCGTCCAGGAAAGCGTAGTCGCCGGTTTCCTTGAGGTAGCTATCCACGGCTGGAGAGATCCACACCGGGCCATCGGAGTAATGATGGGTGTCCACCGGGTTCCAGCCCCTCAGCGTGTGGCCCTCGGCGTACTGATGTTTGAGCGAATCGACGATTTTCCGGCGGGCGCCCTGCGGGTCGTAGCTCGAGACGCCCCAGGCGGCCTGCAGCACGTCGCGGAAACCCCGGCCGGTGTCCGTGCCCACCTCTGTGTGGAGCTGGATCGAGCGCTTGATCCAGCCGTTGAACAGGTAGTTTATCTTTTCCTCGGGAGTGTTCACCCGCACGCTGCCGTATCTGGCTGTCAGACTCTCCACCACCTCGTCGAACGCCTTCCCGACCGCGCCCGGAGCCAGGGCCCTTCGGCAGATTTCGGCGGTCATCTCTTTAGATTCTGTGGAACCGATCGCCACGTTGAACTCGACCTCTGCGCCGGGGGCCAGCTCGAAAGTATGCTCGAGCGCGCCGACGAGCTTTTCGCAAGCAGCGAGGCTGCCGGTCATCCGGCCCTCGAGCACCGCGCGCGGCGTGCCGATCGTGCCCAGAGCGCCCAGGAACGCCCGGCGGCTCGAATCGAAGCCGGAGGGGGCGAGATCGCTGGCGATGAAAGCCCCGAACCGGTCGTGGGGAGTCTCCGGCGCGCCGTTGTGCCCGGTGAGCGCGTTGACCGAACCGTCCCACCAGGATTTGAGCGCGGAGTAGTAGTCGCAGTATTCCTGGTAGCCGGTCAGGAGCCAGTCCACGAAGCTGTAAAAGCGGAGCCTGCGTTTGCGGCCGCAGCGGTTGGCCAGCTTCACCGTCCAGATTTCGGTCTCCAGCTCCAGGGGTACGAACACCCGCAGCACGGTCTCGATCCCGGCGGTCCGGGCTTCGAGGATGGAGTAGCCCAGGCCGTGGCGGCAGCGGAATTCCTCCGGTTTTATTATCAGCGGGTAAGCCCCGGGGGTCCAGTATTCGCCGGTGTCGTCATCGCGGAGGTAGAAATGCCGGTTTTCGTTGCGGACTATCAGGCAGCGGGTTTCCGGGTGCATGTACTGCATCGGCCGCTCCGTGAAACAACCGATTCCGGCCATGTGCTGGCTCACGCCGGAGATAAACCGGTCGTTCCAGAAATAATTTACCAATGGCAGCGGGGTATCGTATTCGGCGATCACGAATTCGGTGCCGGCCCGGTCGAAATGGCCGAAACTGGCTTCGAACATCTGGCCTGGTCCCCTGAGGATATATTGTCGAATGGCGATCCGGGCAAGAGACTGTGTGAAAGACCGGTAAAAGGCAAATTTGTCTAATCGGGCGGTTCCGGTCAATACTCTTTTGCAGGACAGGGAAAAGGCGAAGGGGATAGGTGGCTCAGCCTTCGAGCGGGAGCACGGGGAACTTGTCGAAGGGGGCGAGCACGGTGGCGCGGCCGGAGTCGTTCACGTACACCACGTCCTCGATCCTGACTCCCAGGCCCCGGTCCGGATAATAAAGTCCGGGCTCTATAGTGAAGACCGAACCTTTCTTCAGCCGGTTGCGCTCGTCCGGAGCGTCCTGCAGCTTGAGGTAGGGGTGCTCGTGAATTTCGAGGCCGATTCCATGTCCCAGCGAATGGACGTAGCCGGCGGTGGTTCCTGGCTGGGTTCTCTGCGTGGGATGGCCCAACCGCTCGAAACGGCTGCAGACCGCGGCCTGCAGGTCGTTGCCATCGATACCCTCGGCCGCCGAATCTATCGCTTCCTGCTGCGCTTCGAGCACCTGATTGTAGAGCTCGAGCGCCTCCTCGGATGCCCGGCCGATACAGAAGCTGCGGGTGATGTCGAAAAAGTAGCCCCCGCCGCCGCGGCGCGGAAACACGTCCAGCACCACAGTTTGGCCGACCGGCAGGGCCTCCTCGTCCGGGCTCGAAGCGTGCGGGATCCCGGCTTGAGCGCCGAAAGCGAGTATCGTGTCGTGGGACTCGATCAGGTTGCGTGCAGCGAAACCCTCCCGCAGGGCTCGCCTTACCCGGCCCACTGTGACCGGCTGCTCGTCCCGGCCGACGACGATACCGTCCTTTTCGCGGCCCCGGCGGACCAGCTCCAGCGCGCCGGCGATTGCACCGAGCGTATCCTCGGCCACCGCCCGCATCCGCCCGATTTCACCCTCATCCTTGGTGGCCCGCGCTGATTCCAGCACGGGCGGGAGGTCGCGGGTGACGGCCAGCGAGGGAACGCGGCGGGCTATTTCCTGGATCAGGAAATGGGCCTCGCCCGGGTCGCTGGTTCCGTGTACGGCCAGTCGTCCGCGCAGGTTTTCCAGTTCGGCCAGCCGGGCGAACATTTCGGCTTTGATTGTCAGGGGATCGTTATGCGTGCGGGAAAGCTCGCCGGCGCCCAAGCGGTCGAAATCGAGGGTGCGCAGGCCGCCGGCTGCGGCCGCCTCGCGTTCCATCGGCCCGTGCACCAGCAGAGGCCCGCGCTCCGGGGTCAGGATGATCCAGGCGGCGGTAAGGCTTACGCCGCCGGTGAGGTAGTAGGTATCCGGGCACTCGGAGCTGGCCCCGCTCACCCAGAGGACGTCCACGCCGCGCCGTTCGAGTAGTCCGCCGATCTCGCTCTTCATAGCTTTTCCAGCAGCGATTCGTCCATCTGGAAGCTTTGCTTGTCCGTAGGGAAGCGGCCCTCGGTGACATCCCTGCAGTAGGCCGCCACCGCCTCGACCGTGGCCCCGGACAGGTCGGCCCACTGCCCGGCGAACTTCGGCCGGTGGGGGGTGAGGCCCAGCACGTCGTGCAGCACCAGAATCTGGCCGTCGCAGTCCGGCCCGGCGCCGATCCCGATGGTGGGTATCCGGAGCCGGCCGGTGATCAGCCGGGCCAGCGGCCGGGGTACCGCTTCCAGTACGATCGTGAAGCAGCCGGCCTCTTCCACGGCCAGGGCGTCCGCCAGAATCTGACGGGCCGCCTCCAGCTCCTTGCCCTGCACCTTGAGGCCGCCCAGCATGGCGCGGAACTGAGGCATCAGCCCCACGTGGCCCACGGTCGGGATGCCGGCAGCCACCACCGCGGCCAGGGTGGGGGCCAGCCGTTTGCCGCCCTCGATCTTGACCGCATCCACTCCCGACTCCTTGAACACCCTGATCGCCCGCTGGACCGCGTGGGTCGGGCCGTCCTGAACAGATCCGAACGGCATGTCCACCGCCACCAGGGCTTTCGGCCCGGAGCGCATCACCGCCCGGGCGTGATAGATCATCTCTTCCACTGTCACCGGGACCGTGCTCTCCAGACCCATCACCGTATTAGCCACCGAATCGCCTACCAGGATGATATCCACGCCGGCCCGGTCGACCAGGGAGGCGAAGGTGCAGTCGTAGGCGGTGATGGCGGTGAGCTTGCGGTCCGAGCCCTTGTGCTCGCGTATGTTGTGGATGGTGACTTTTTCTCTGGGCATTATTACTGTTCCGATTCAATTTTCTTGCTTTAGCCAGGCAACCGGGAAAAGCAATTTTTTTCTTTTTCAGGCGATAAAAAGAAACAAAAATCTTTTGGAGCCGCAACTCGCCTGCCGGCCGGGGAATTTAAGCCCTTGGTGTCCAAGAGGATTCTCTCCGCTCCTGGGGTGCTCGCCTGTTTCACGCTTGCAAAAGCGGCAAGCGCGAAACAATGGCTTGCCTGCCGCAGGGGCACGGCATGCCGTGCCCGTATATAGCCAAAGCCACAATGGAAATTACGAGGCTGCTACACGCTCCCTTGAGTTGGCTCAAACAGGCGGCCCCGGAGCGCAGCCGGAGGCTGCGCTTGGGATGGCAACTGAGCCGGCCCCGTAATATTGTAAATAATTATCGATATTTTCCTGGACACTTCTGTTCTGGTTGTGAAACTGAACCGTGAAACCAATCGACATCGATCAAGATTACTTTAACGGGTACCGCGGGAAAATGGCGCTTCAGCCTTTCGATATCGTATACAAGTTGTTCATGCCAGACTTTCTCGTTTCTCTCCTTGAGAAAGTATTTGTTTCCGCTCAAATCCTGACACAGATTCCTTGAAGAGAGATTCCTGGCTTGCCTTTTTCAGGCTGATCAACTTGGGCGGAATATTATCCGGTTTCCGGGGATCGTAGACTTTCCGGTTTAGCGGCCGGATCTTGAGTTCGCCGTTTTCCGCCAGCCGGATTCTCTCCTTAGTCAGCTTGACGTACTCCCCGGCGATTTCAGCGCCCATGACTCTTCTCTGGTGAATGAGCGCGGCGATTGCGGTGGAGCCTGCACCCATGAAAGGATCGAGGATCCAATCGCCCGGATCGGATAGGGCCAGCACCAGCCTTTCGACGAGCTCGACCGGGAACTGGCAGGGATGATCGGTTTTTTCGATGTGATTCGATTTGACGTTGGGGATCTCCCAGATATCGCTGTCTTCGAGGTCAAAGCTCCAGAAATCGCCGGGATTCTTGCCAAGGGGATTTCCCGAAAGCTCCCCTTTCCTGGGACCCTTGAAATGTTTTTTTTCCGGGTATTTCTGCGGTACTCTGACCCGGTCGAGATTGAATGTATAATTCTCATTCTTCGTAAACCAGAGAATGACTTCATATCTGCCGGAGAATCTTTTCCGGGCATGCAGTCCGTGCCCGAAATGCCAGATAATCCGGTTTCTCAATTTTAGATTCAACTCCGCAAAAAGCGGGAACAATAGTACATCGAGGGGAATTATTTCACCGTTATCGACATAATTGCCGACTTGCCAGCAGATGCTTCCGGATTTATTTAGCACTCTGACGCACTCTTTTATAACTTTTCTTTGCTGTTCCACGTACTCTTTGATCGCCAGTTTCGATTCATAGAGCTTGCCGATATTGTAGGGCGGCGAAGTTACGATCAATTTGACGAATTCATCCGGGATGTCCGGCAATAAGTCGAGGATGTCTCCCGGGTAGAGTACGACATCGGCTGCTTTATCGAATTTTGCCGAGATATCGAGCATGGGCTTTGGGGTGTAATTTGTAAGAATATAGGACTTATGTACAGCTACCGGCCATTTGTGTTAAATATATCGGATTCCAAAGTAGGCTACAAGGGACATTGTGGTTTCGCGTCGTTTTGAGCTACTGGATTGAAATTAAATGAGTTATACAGGAAAAAGAAATCATGCCGTCATTCGGGATTGAATCGAATCCGCCGCCTGTACCGAAAGCCCGCCTGCGGCAGCTCGTGCGCCTTGGCTCGCGCCGGTTCCGCCGGAAGGAAAGCCTGTTCGTGGCCGAGGGGGTGCGGCTGGTGGAGGAAGCCCTCGCCTGCCGGATCGAAATTGCCTGGGCAGTCTGCACCGCGAAGCCGGACGAAAGAAGCCTGGCGCTGGTGAACCGGCTGGCCGAGGGCGGTGTGGAAGTTTATCAGGCTACGCACAGGGACCTCGAACGCACTCTGGATGTGGCCGCTCCCCAGGCGGTAGCGGCAGTCTGCCGCATCCCGGAGCGCAGCCTGGAAGACCTCCGGCCGGCGCAGAAATCCCTGGTCGCGGTCTGCGACGGAGTGGGCGAGCCGGGCAACCTGGGCTCGGTCATCCGGGTGGCCGCGGCCTCCGGCTGCGCTGCGGTGCTGTTGGCCCCGGCTACAGTCGATCCCTATAATCCCCGCTGCGTGCGTGGGGCGATGGGCGCGCTGTTCCGCATCCCGGTGGTGGAGGTGGAAACTGCGGAAAAGCTGACTGGATTTCTGCAGCGACTGGACTACGCGGTATTCTGCGCCGATTCCGGCGGGGAGAACGTATTCCTCCGGGAGAAATTCCCTGCGCGTTCGGCACTGGTGCTGGGCAGCGAGGCCCGGGGCCTCTCCGCTTTCACCTCGGCGCTCGCCCCCCGGCGGCTCGCCATCCCGATGGCGCTCGGCGTGGAAAGCCTCAACGTAGCGGTGGCCGCCGGGACGCTCCTCTACCGGATGGCCGAAAGACAGGAGGCCGGCTGATGGTCGGGCATCACACGGATGTGGCGGTTCTGTTTGGGATACTCGGCGCCATGCTCGGCAGTTTCCTCAACGTCTGCATTTACCGCCTGCCGCAGAACCGCTCCATCGTCTTTCCAGCCTCGGCCTGCCCGGCCTGCGGCCACCCTATCCGCTGGTACGACAACGTGCCGGTGCTGAGCTGGCTTTGGCTGAGGGGACACTGCCGGGATTGCCGGGCGAGAATATCACTGCGCTACCCGCTGGTCGAGCTGGCGGGGGCGGCCCTGGCGGTGGTGCTTTACCTGAGCTATGGGATCAGCTTCGACCTGCTGGAGCGGTTCACGCTGCTGTTCATCCTGCTGGGGATATCGGTCACCGATGCCCGGGAATACATCATTCCGGACTTTTTTTCCCTGGGCGGGGTCGCGCTCGGCCTGGCTTTCAGCTTCCTTCCCGGCGGGCTGATCCCATTCGAGGCGTTCCTGGGAGCCTTTATCGGCGGCGGCAGCCTCTATCTGGTGGCCCTGCTTGGGGAGCTGATTTTCAGGAAAGAGGCGATGGGCGGGGGCGACGTCAAGATGCTGGCCATGGTCGGCTCGTTTCTGGGCTGGCCGGGAGTGCTGTTCACCGTGTTCGCCGGCTCGGCAGCCGGGAGCCTGGTGTTCGGAACGATCAATTACGTATTTCGCCGCAAGGCCCTCGTGCCGTTCGGCGTTTTTCTTTCTCTGGGGGCGGCCGCTTACGTTTTCTTCGGGCCCCAGGTGATCGGCTGGTACCTGTCTTTTTTCACCGCCGGCCGTTAGAGCGCGCGGCTTGACCGCCATGCGCCATTTGTTTACAATTGCGTATCCACAGCCGGCAAAAGCCGGATGGAACCGCCAAGAGACCGGGATTTTGTCAGCCTTTTTTTGACACTCACAGTACACCGCCCACCCTGGATTATTTCCGATTTGGCCTGCGGGAAGTCACCCGGATGACAGTGACCGGCCTGCCGATCTCGACGCTCCGATAAATATCTTTCCAAGCGGCCCTCCGCTGTATACTTTATCTGACGGGGAGACAGCCCTGTTCTCTTCCGTACGGCTGCCAGACCCTTCCGCTGCCTGCCGTGAACCAGCAAACGCTGACCTGACGATTCAATGAACGCCTCCGGGAAGGAGCCGCCATGTCCAGGGGCTTTTTCGGTCTTTTCCCCAGAACCATTCTTTTGCCGCTGACGCTGTTTGCCGCCATACCGCTTTGGGTTTTCGCCCAGGAAACGATCCCGCGTCCCGAATACCCCAATCCGCAGTTCGAGCGCAGGACCTGGCTCAATCTGAACGGCACATGGGAATTCGAAATCGATATTGCCAATTCGGGCGAGATGCGCTGGGTCCGGATCGATGTTCCGTACAGCCGGAATATCGTGGTGCCGTTCTGCCCGGAAAGCAGGCTTTCCGGGGTCGGCGAGAAAGATTTCATGCTGGTGGTCTGGTACCGGCGTAAGTTCGACTTGCCCGAGGGCTGGAATGGTAAAAGGATAATTCTGCATTTCGGGGCGGTGGACTACGTTGCCAAGGTCTGGGTCAACGGCCAGCTCGCCGGTACGCACCAGGGAGGGTATTCTTCGTTCAGCTTCGAAGTGACCGGCCTGGTCAAGCCGAAAGGCAACACGATCGTGGTCCGGGCATTCGACGACACACGCAACAGCTTGCAGCCCAAAGGCAAACAGTCCTCGACCTACGAATCGCGCGGAGTGCATTACACCCGTACCACCGGTATCTGGCAGACGGTGTGGCTGGAGGCGGTGGGAACCACTTACCTGAAATCCATGAGGATTTAC
>JAZDIG010000365.1:0-13972 GCA_043805105.1 Candidatus Glassiibacteriota bacterium
GTGGATTTCCTGGACGATATTGAGCGCCAGCTTGGGAGCGGTCTTGAACTTGTAGGCGCCGTGGCTGGTGCCGATCGCCACGGCCAGGGCATCCACCCGGGTCTTTTCCACGAACTCGATTGCCTGGTCGGGGTCGGTGAGCTGGACCTTGCCGCTGCCCACGCCGTCCTCGATCCCGCCCAGGGTGCCCAGCTCGCCCTCGACCGTCACCCCCAGCGGGTGAGCGTACTCGGCTACCGAGCGGGTCACCCTGACGTTTTCCTCGAAATAGGTGGGGGTCTTGCTGTCCTCTTTCAGCGAACCATCGATCATCACGCTGGTAAAACCGAGCGCGATCGCTTCCTTGGCCGTCTCCAGGCTGTTGCCGTGATCCAGGTGCAAGGCGATCGGGATGTCCGGGTTCTCTTCGGCTGCGGCCAGCATCAGGTACTTGAGATAGGTGAAGTTGCTGTACTTGAGCGCGCCGCGGCTGGCCTGGATGATCACGGCCGAACGGGTTTGCTGGGCGGCGGCCATGATCGCCTGGATCTGTTCCATGTTGTTCACGTTGAAGGCGCCGACAGCGTAGAGGCCTTTGCCGGCCTCGTCCAGAAGCTGTCTCATCGGTACCAATGGCATGTTGGTCTCTCCTTGGATGGCATTCGTTGGCAATTTTCGGGTCCCACTCTTATTCGTGAGTGGAATTTTCAAGCTAACAAGATCCTGTGGAGAAATCAATAACTTCCTCGATCCGTTCGGCTTATGCTGTTTACAAAAGGGCTTCCCGCTGTTAAGTTTACCTCGACTTAGCAGTCCATTATCCAAGCCTTGTGGACTTTAGTCCGGGATGGCGGCCATGGCGAGTGTACTGGTGGTGGAAGACAACCAGACCATGCGCGAGGGCGTCGAGATAACGCTGCGCCGGCTGGGGCTGGACGTGTCTCTGGCCGGGGAAAGCGCGTACGCCCTCGAGCTTCTGGGCGCGCGCCATTTTGACCTGGTGGTGACCGACTACAAGCTGCCCGGCAAGGACGGTCTTGAGCTGTTCCGCGCCGCACGCCAGCTGCAGCCCGGGATCGATACGGTCCTGATCACCGCCTTCGGCTCGGTGGACCTGGCCGTGGAAGCGATGAAAGCCGGGGTCGCCGATTTCCTCACCAAGCCGTTCAGCCCGGACGAGCTGACGGTGAAGGTGCAGAAGGTGCTGGAGGCCCGGACGGCTGCAATCGAAAGCCGGCGCCTGGCGGCGGAAAACGAGCTGTTGCGCACGGCGGTCGAGGATGCGGGGGGAGCGGGCAGCCTGGTGGGCGAATCGACGGCCATGCGGGAGGTGTTCAGCCTGATCGAGCAGGTGGCTCCCACCGACAGCTCCGTGCTGATCACCGGCGAAAGCGGCACGGGCAAGGAGCTGGTGGCGCGGGCGATCCACGAGAGAAGCCTGCGGCGTGACCGGCCGTTCGTCAAGGTCGCCTGCGCCGCGCTCAGTGAAAGCCTCCTGGAAAGCGAACTGTTCGGTCACGAAAAGGGCGCGTTCACCGGGTCGGTCAAAACGCGGCGGGGGAGGTTCGAACTGGCCGACGGCGGAACCCTGTTCCTGGACGAGATCGGCGAAGTATCGCCGACGGTGCAGGTGAAGCTGCTGCGGGTGCTGCAGGAGCGGGAGTTCGAGCGGGTGGGCGGCGAACAGACCGTTTCGGTGAACGTCCGGCTCGTTTCGGCCACCAACCGCGACCTGCGGGCCCAAGTGGAGAAAGGGGCTTTCCGCGAGGACCTCTATTACCGGCTCCACGTGGTGCCGATCCACCTGCCGCCCTTGCGGGAACGGGCCGGAGATATCGAAATCCTGGCCCGGCACCTGGCGGACAAGCTCTGCCGGCGGATGAACCGGGCGGGCCGCGGATTCTCCGCGGAGGCCCTCGGGCTGTTGCGGAGCCACCGCTGGCCGGGTAACGTCCGGGAGCTGGAAAACATAATCGAGCGCGCCCTCGTGCTCGGCCGGGGCGACCGCATCCTCCCGGAAGATTTCCCGGCCCTGGACCGGGCGGCCGGGGGTCCGCCGCCGACTCCGGCGGCGATGGAGCTCCCGGCCGGAGGCACCATCGACCTGGCCAGTACCCTCGCCGAGGCCGAAAAGAAGCTGATCCGCCAGGCCCTCGAACGCTCCGGAGGCAATAAGAGCCGGGCCGCGCGACTGTTGGGACTGAAAAACAGCGTGCTCCACTATAAGCTTGAAAAGTACGGGCTGCTCTGATAGATTCGATCCGCACTTCCTGTCAGCATTTGCCAGTGTCCCGCCAATTCAGTTCCGTCGGAGCCGTCTTGAAAGCTCTATCTGTCGCCCTGCTTCTGGCAGCCGTTCTGGTGCTGCGCGCCGAGGCAGCTCTGGAATTTTCCGGCTATCCGGTCTTCTGGTTTCCCAACAGAGAACTCGATCGTCTGGGCTACGAAGCCATGGGAGTCGGCGTCTGTTCGCGTCTCGCTGTTCGTTTCAAAGACAACGGCAATCTGCACCCGTACCTGTTCGGCGAGGCTTCCTACCTTACTTACGGGAGCAAGGATGGATTCGTGCCGATAGAGAATTCCCCTTATCTTGACGATGGTTTAAGCTATCACAGCTTATATGATTTATACCTGGCGTGCTCCGGGGTGGGCCTCGAATACGATGCGGATATGGTCCGGCCTTATCTGGAAGCCTTCGGTGGCTATAGCTACTACCATTCCAGCGTTCTTTTCCATCATCGGCGCGCGGTCGATCCGCTCTTCAAGGAACGGCACCTGTACAAGGGCCACACATTCAACCTGGGCCTCGGCCTCGGCCTTCGAATAACAATCTGGAGGACCAAAGATGAAGAGCCGGGCAGGGAAAAATCATTGCTCTGGGACTTCAAGCTCAGTTATGTCGGGGGCGGCCAGACCGAAGTTTATTACCGCGAACCGGTATTATTGGAAAACGATGCCGTCGTATTCAGGACGACCACTCCGCCAGTGACCCACTTCCAGTTTAGGGTCGGGCTTCTCCTGGTAAATTAAACCTCCGATTTTTTTAACCCAACGGCAGCGTTCCAGCCTCATTTCGCGCTGAACCGGTAGCTCGTTAGCTCCCAAATTCGTAGCCGGTTTTCCACAGACTATCCACGCTTTATCCACAAACAATCCACAGCCGATGCGGCTGGCGCACCGCGCCGTTTTGAGACTGTGTACACTAAATGTTGTACCCCGCTATCCGAGATAACGCCAGATATAGGAAAGTTATAACTCATTATATTGCAACGAATTGTGTCCGTCCACACCCCTTGACAGACTTGTTCAGCCCCGGTTAAGTTAATTCAGTGTGCGGCTGGTGCAGAGGGTTCCGAGGGCGCCGCATTCCCCGCCAGGCGCGATTTAACGATTGTCCGCATTTTGGGTTCCCCGCATTAAAACAAACCCGTTTGTGGATAGGGCTGCCATACATCAGCCAGCGGAAACATAACCTCAGAAGGAGCGGTGATGGCCGTTGAATACGTTTTTTTCAGCGGGGATTACGATATTCCGGATAATTTCATAGACCTTGAAAACGGCTCCCTGCCCGCTTCCTTCCTCATTGACAGCAACACGCTTTACGGTGACGGCGTCTTCGAAGGGATCAGAATTTACAACGGTCGCCTCTTCAAGCTCAAAGAACACCTGGACCGTCTGTGGAACAGCGCCGGCTACCTCGAGATCGAAATCCCGTACAGCCGTACCGAGCTGACCGGAATCCTGTGCTCGCTGGGCCGCCGGAACGAGATCCGCGGCACCGGCTACGTCCGGCTGGTGGTAACCCGCGGCCGCCGGCTGGATCTGGGGATAAATACCCGCAAGGTAGGCAAAGCCACGGTCTTCATCATTGCCCGCACCCTGCAGCTCTACCCCAAGGCGTTTTACGAAAAGGGCCTGGCAGTCATCACCGCCCGCGTGCGGCGGACGCCTAAGACTTGCGTCGATCCCAACGTCAAGACCTGCAACTACGTCAACAACATCCTGGCCGTCATCGAGGGCAATGCGGCCCAGGTGCCGGAAGTGATAATGCTCACCACCGAGGGCCTGGTTTGCGAGTGCAGCGCCGACAACATTTTTGTCGTCCGTAACGGAAGGGTCATTACTCCGCCGGAGGACAACATCCTGGTGGGCGTAACCCGCAGCACGATCCTGGAGCTCTGCCGCCGGCTGGGAATCGAAGCCGCGGTGGAGCCGTTCGGGCCGGAGGCGGTGCACGGGGCCGATGAGGTATTCCTCACCGGCAGCGGCGCCGAAGTGGCGCCCATCGTGAAAGTCGATTCCCGCGTGATCGCCGACGGCAAGCCGGGCCCGGTCACCAAACGGCTGCTGAAAGCGTTCCGCCAGGTGGTGGATGAACCTGCCAACGGCGTACCGATATTCGCCTGAGGAGAGGCTTAGTTGTCGACATTATTGACCGCCCAAGAGATCTGGTCCCGGATCCGTCAGGAATGCGAAGGCCGCCTCAGCCAGCAGACCATCACCACCTGGCTCGATCCAAGCCGCGCCGTTTCGGTGATGGAAGAGGCCGTCACCGTCGAGCTGAAAAACAAATTCACCGCCTATTACGTCGAACAAAACTACCAGGGCGTGCTCAATCGGGCCGCTGAAAAGATCCTGGAGCGCCCGTTCCGGGTGAACTTCATTTACCGGGAAGGCGAAAACGAACAAATCGACCTCTGGCGTCTGGCCGAGGACAACGACGAGGAGCGCCAGGACGACGGCAACGGCGGGCAAAGACAGGCCGCCGTGGGCAACCCCGGCGGCCAGGGCGCTCAAACGCCGTCGTTGCGCAAGCCCGGCCAGGGCAGGGGTAAACTCAATCCTCGCTACACCTTCGAAAATTTCGTCGTCGGCAAGAGCAGCCAGTTCGCCAATGCCGCCGCCCGCAGCGTAGCGGAGAACCCCGGGTCGAGCTATAACCCGCTCTTTATTTACGGCGGCGTAGGTCTGGGCAAGACCCACCTGATGCAGGCGATCGGCCACCATCTGATCTCCAACGGCCAGGCCAAACCACCGAAGATCTGCTACATCTCCGCGGAAGAATTCCTCAACGAACTGGTGCGCGCGATCACTGACGGCAGTACGCTCGCCTTCCGCAACCGCTACCGCCAGATGGACGCGCTATTGATCGACGACGTGGAGTTCCTGGCCAAGAAAGAGGGCACCCAGGAGGAGTTTTTCCACACTTTCAACACGCTTTATGAAAGCCAGAAACAGATCGTACTCACCTCCGACCGTTCGCCACGTGAAATCCACCATCTTGAGGAAAGGCTGAGAAGCCGCTTCCAGTGGGGACTGGTCACCGATATCCAGCCGCCCGAATATGAAACCAGGGTGGCCATCCTCAAGAAGAAGAGCTCAGTCGACAACCTGCTTATCCCGGAAAACGTGCTCGAATACATCGCCGAAAGCGTGACCGGCAACGTGCGGCTCCTGGAGTGCTCCCTCAACTCCCTCAAACACTATTCGAATACGCAGCACAGCCAGATCAACCTCGAACTGGCCCGGCGGGCGCTCGAAAGCATTTTCGAACAGGAAAAGAACCAGATCCGGGTCGAGGACATCATCGCGCTGGTATCGGACGGTTACGGCGTGCCGGTGGAATCGATACTGTCCGCCAAGCGCAAGAAGAGCTTCGTCGAGCCCCGCCAGGTGGCGATGTACATCTGCAACAAGCTCACCAAACTCTCGTATCCCGAAACCGCCGAATGTTTCAAGCGCAAGGACCATACGACCGTGATTCATGCGGTGAAAAAGATTACCAGAATCTGCGATGAAGATGAGGTGTTCAAGGAGAGAGTCGTTTCGATGATGGACAAGCTGCGGAACCAGTCGATCAAAAGCGGAAAAATAGGCTGAAAACCCTGTGGAAAGTCTGTGGAAAACCTGCAAACGCTGCCGCTTATCTCCGGACTTACCCACCGGTTGTTTTTTTACCTGTGGATAAACAGTATTTTCCCCAATTTCTCTCCACAGCTTATCCCCGGCTTTGAAAACTCTATTTCGTCCACTATATTATGGTTATGAGGTTATCCACAAATCTATCCTTACCTAATAATAATAGTGGATTTTTAATTACATACACATATATTACAAGACTGAAACAAACGAAGAATAAAGAGAACGTTTCCCGGAGGGTCTGCAATGAAGATCAGCGTGGTGAAGGATAACCTGCTGCAGGCGGTAAGCGCCATAAGCCCGGTGGTACCCACGAAGAGCACGATGCCGGTCCTTTACAACATTTTGTTGGAAGCCGATGAAGAAGACGGCGGCAGCCTCAGGCTGCTGGCCACGGATCTGGACATATCCTTGAGCTACAGGATAAAAGCCACGGTCGCCAAAGCCGGTTCGATTACCATACCGGCCCGTAAGCTGGGTGAAATCCTGCGCGAGCTGCCTAACGCTCCGGTGACGGTCGAGCAGGTGGGGGAGCGGGTGAAGATAGTCTGCGAAAACAGCAGTTTCCTTCTGCCGAGTCTGCCGAGGAGCGATTACCCGCAATTCCCATCGAAAAGTTTCGAGGGCGCTTTTACCGTGTCGAACGCAGTGATGAGAAAAACAGTCAGCTCCACCAGCTATGCCACCGGCCGGGAAGATGACCGGCAGATCCTCAAGGGTATCCTCTGGGAGATCAGCCAGGAAGAATCCTCGATGGCGAGTACGAACGGACACCGGCTGGCCAAGATGGTCTGCCGGGAAGGAACCGGGGTGAGTGAGCCATTATCGGTGGTGGTTCCGCCAAAGGCGCTCGAAATGGTCGAAAAACTGTGCAGCCAGGAGGGCCGGGTACAGGTGGTGGTTAGCGAAAATCACCTCGGCATACGGGAAGGCGATACCGTGATTTTCAGCCGGCTGATCGAGGGAAACTACCCGAACTACGAACAGGTGATCCCTTACCATAACAACCGGATCGCCATCATCGAGACAGAGAAGTTCAGCGAGGCCCTGCGCCGCATGCTCATTCTGGCCAACTCGGTCACTCACCGGGTCAGGCTTCTTTTCCAGAACGGCAGCCTCAACGTGTCGGTCAAGACCGAGGACCTGGGCGAAGGGGAGGAGACGATCGAAGCGGATTACCAAGGGGAGTCGATAGAAATTTATTTCAACGGCAGCTACCTGGTGGACGTGCTGAAATATATCGAGAGCGAGCAGGTCAAGATCTGCATGCAGACCAACGAATCCGGGATCCTGATCGTACCGGCGGCGGAAAGCGAGGGCCAGCGGTACCTGAACGTGATTATGCCGCTCAAGGTTGCCGAATAAAGCCGGCCGCCGCCGGACCGGAGAAGAGGGGGAAATGCGGCCTTGCCGTATAATTAATTATATTGCGTGCATGTCGTTTTAAATCTTGACTAATAATCACCGTAACGTTATATTTGTTAAAAGCTTCCATTAATTCCAAATGATATCGGATTGGTTATCAGGGAGCTCAAATTAGACCGCTTCAGGAACCTACTGAACGGAACTCTGGAGTTCTGTCCGACCGGCAATCTGGTAATCGGCGACAACGGCCAGGGAAAGACCAATCTGCTGGAGGCGATTTATTACCTGACGCTGCTCAAAAGCTTCCGCAGCGCCAATGACAGTGAATGTATCCGTTTCGGCGAGAGCTATTTCAACGTACGGGGCGGTTGGGAGGATGACGACGGCCGGGTCGAATCGGCCTCCGTGGGCTACGACGGCCGGCGCAAGAAAGTAGTGATCTCGGGAGAGGAAAAGAAAAGGCTCAGCGAGGCGTTCGGGATCTTCAAAAGCGTCCTGGTGACCCCGGACCACATCGCGATCGTACAGGAAGGGCCGGCGGCGCGGAGACGGTATCTGGACATCGTGCTGTCAATTCTTTCCCCCGCCTATCTGGAGCGGTTCAAGCGCTACCGCCGGGCCTTGGCCTCGCGCAACACGCTGTTACGGGAGCATTCGGCGCCGGCGGCCGCGATCGAGCCCTGGGAGCGGGAAATGGCCCAGTCCGGGGCCTTCCTGGTCGAAAGAAGACGGGAGTTCGTGGAGAAGATCGCCCCGGAGTACGAAAAGCTTTATAGCCGGCTGAGTCCGGGCGAAAGTTCCACCCTTAGATATATCAGCGACCTGCTCCAGGACGATAACGGTCGGGAGCCGGAAAGTACTCGGATCACCCAGCGCTTCCTCGACCGGCTGAACCAGCGGCGCAGCCAGGAGCGCGAACGAGGGATCACGCTGTCGGGCCCGCAGATGGACGAGCTGCTGTTCGAACACGGCGGGCGGCCGTTGCGCAACTATGGCAGCCAGGGTCAGCAGCGGACGGCGGTGATCTGCCTGAAGATGGCGGAGGCCGCACTGATCCGGCGGGAACAGGGCGTGAAACCGGTACTGCTGTTGGACGACATTTTCAGCGAATTGGATCCGGTCCGCAGCGGGTTCCTGCTGGAAGAGCTGGTCGAGAGGCACCAGAGTTTTATCACCGCTCCACGCAGCGAGGCTATCTTCGCCAGGCTCGGCCACCTGCCGGCGCTTAAAATCTCCGCCGGCGCGATAACGAAGTTCTGATTCCGCGGAAAGGCCCGGCGATGAGAGGCGAAAGGTCGAAGGGGCCGGAGAAAATCGGGCGGCTGGTGGAAGCGGTGCTGAAGCAGGCGTCTGGGGGCCGCGAGCGCCGGCCGGAATCTCTTGCCGCGGTGACGGCCTGGCCCGAAGTCGTGGGTGGGCGCCTGAGTGCGGTCAGCCGGGCGCTCGAACTGAAAGACGGCCGGCTGTTCGTCGAGGCGCAGGCGGCGGCCTGGAAACAGGAGCTGATTCTGCTGAAAAAAAACCTGATCCGTAAAATGAACCGACGCCTGGGAGACGGCCTGGTCGGCGATATCGTCATTAATGTAAGGGAATTCCGCAATGATTAGAGCCAAAAACGGCGAAAGTCAGTACGAGGCGAGTAACATACAGGTCCTCAAGGGCCTGGAAGCGGTGCGCAAGAGACCGGGAATGTACATCGGCAGCACCGGTCAGCGGGGCCTCCACCACCTGGTCTACGAAGTCGTGGACAACTCGATAGATGAAGCCCTGGCAGGGTTCTGCCGCAACATAAAAATAGAAATCCTCGAGGGCAACCTGATCCGGGTCACCGATGACGGCCGCGGGATCCCGGTGGATAAGCATCCCACCGAAAAAATTCCCGGCGTGGAAGTGGCCATGACCATGCTTCATGCCGGCGGTAAGTTCGACCGCGCTTCCTACAAGGTATCCGGCGGCCTGCACGGCGTGGGCGTTTCCGTGGTCAACGCTCTCAGTGAATACCTCGATGTCGAGGTTTCCCGCGACGGTAAAATTTACCATCAGCGCTACAGCCGGGGGCTGAAAGTCACCGATCTGAAAGTTATCGGCACCGCCAAGAAGACCGGAACCCGGGTCACATTCAAGCCGGACCCGCAGATTTTCGGGGAAGAAGTGTTCGACTTCGAGGGGCTGGCCAGCCGCTTCCGAGAGCTGGCCTACCTCAATGCCGGCATAAAGATCACCTTTCTGGATGAGCGCAACGGCGGAAAGAAAAAAGAAGTCTACGAATTTAACGGCGGGATCAAGAGTTTCGTTGAATACCTGAGCGAGACCCGCAAGGCCCTGCACAAGCCGATCTACCTGTCCAAGGAGATCGGAACCACCCTGATCGAGATCGCCCTGCAGTACACGGAAAGCTACACGGAGACGCTATTCAGCTACGTGAACAATATTAACACTCACGAGGGCGGCACCCATCTCTCCGGCTTCAAGAGCGCTTTAACCCGGACGCTCAACGACTACGGCAAGAAGAACGGCATGCTCAAAAAAGCCGATTTCACCCTTTCGGGCGACGATGTTCGTGAAGGGATGACCGCGGTGATGAGCATCAAGATGATCGACCCGCAGTTCGAGGGGCAGACCAAGACCAAGCTCGGCAACAGCGAGATTAAGGGGGTCGTGGAGAGCGCGGTCAATGAGCAGCTGGCGATCTTCTTGGAAGAAAACCCCCCAGTGGCGCGCAAGATAATCGAGCGGGCCTACAATTCGGCCATGGCCCGGGAGGCCGCCCGCAAGGCGCGCGACCTGACCCGCCGCAAAAACGCCATGGATGGCGGGGGCCTGCCCGGCAAGCTGGCCGATTGCTCGCTTACCGATCCGGTGAGCTGCGAAATCTACCTGGTCGAGGGAGATTCGGCGGGCGGATCGGCCAAGATGGGGCGCGACCGCCGCAATCAGGCGATTCTGCCCCTGCGCGGCAAGATCCTCAACGTGGAAAAAGCCCGGCTGGACAAGGTTCTTTCCAACGAGGAAATCCGGACGATGATTACCGCGATCGGCACCGGTATCGGCGAGGACGATTTCAACGTCGACAACGCGCGCTATCATAAGATAATTATCATGACCGATGCGGATATCGACGGGGCGCACATCCGGATTCTCCTGCTGACCTTCTTTTTCCGCTACATGAAGGAATTGATCAACGAGGGCATGATCTATATCGCCCAGCCCCCGCTCTACCGGGTCAGCAAGGGCAAGCAG
The DNA here is from genome assembly GCA_043805105.1 of Candidatus Glassiibacteriota bacterium. GTDB lineage: Bacteria > Gemmatimonadota > Glassbacteria > GWA2-58-10 > GWA2-58-10 > JAZDIG01. The sequence continues at coordinate 10,504 of JAZDIG010000365.1, forward strand.
GAGTTCTACGCCTACAACGACCGCGAGCGCGAAGAATATGTCAAGCGCCTGGGCAACAACACCAATATCCAGCGCTACAAGGGCCTGGGCGAAATGAACCCCGATCAGCTCTGGAAAACCACCATGGACCCCGCCACCCGCACCATTCTGCAGGTAAGGATGGACGAAGCGATCGAGGCGGACCGGCTCTTTACCGAACTGATGGGCGATGACGTGGAGAGCCGCCGTGTGTTCATCGAGAAGAACGCCCGCTTCGTCACCAACCTGGATATCTGAGCGAAGTTCATTTCGACTGAAATCATCCGCCCGCCGGCCCGCCAGGCCGGCGGGCGTTTTCGTTTCCTCTTCCGCTGATACTGGAACCGGGCAGCCTCCATGATTTATAATAAGTTAGAGCGAGGTGCGGAACCTTAAGATTTTTTTCTAAATACCGAAATACTTTAATAGAACCCGAAACCACGATAAGCCTGATCGAAAGTGCGCCTCGGAAGGGGACGACAGTCCCCAGGGGGCTTTTTTGCCCTCCGCAGGCGCCGGTACGTCCAAGACAACTTCTGGAGCCGGAGATAAATATCCGGATAAACATGTCATTTGGCGACAAGGCAGCCATTTTTGCCGCGGCTGGGGCAATCGTCATCCTGTTACAGTTGGCCGCTTGCAATCACCCGCCGCCCACCAGCGTCGGCAGCGCCGGGCTCGAGATTTCGGGCACGGTCACCGCCGCGGGCAAGCCATCGGCCGCGGTGGAGCTGACCCTGGCCGGCGACCGGCAGGGGATCGCGACCTCGGACAGCACGGGAAAGTACGTATTCCGAGATCTGGTCACCGGACTCTATTCTGTTACCCCGGCCAAGACCGGTTTTTCCTTCAATCCCAGCGGCGTTCAGGTCGAGCTTTCCAGCAGCAGCTCGAGCGGCAAGGATTTCGTCATGGTTCAGGACGCGCCGATGCTGCTGGCGGGCCGCAGCGCGATCGACTTCGGCACGGTCAAGGTGGGAGACAGCAAGACAATCCAGCTCAGCCTCTCGAACCTCGGCCGAATGGATCTGACCATCACCGGATTCCAGTTCACCAGCCCCCTTTTCACTACCAGCCAGGCCGCTTTAACTGTCCTCCAGGACAGCCTGGTCCAGATCCCGCTCACTTTCAAGCCGACCGGCACCGCTCCGGCCGCCGGCGAACTGACTATCGCCAGTAACGATCCGGCCAGTCCACAGTCCAAGGTCACGCTGACCGGCAGGGGAGTTGTCGCCGGGGCGCCCCAGATCAAGAGCGATCCCGCCGCGCTGGATTTCGGTTCGGTCAAGATCGGTTCGAGCGTGGCGCTCAAGCTGACTCTTTCCAACACTGGCAGCGACCTGTTGCACATAAATTCAGCCCAGATCAACAGCACCGATTTTTCAGTTACTCTCCCGGCCCAGGCCATCGCTTTCGGCCGCAGCCTGGAGATCGCGGTCTTTTTCGCCCCGGCGGACACGGGCAAGAAAAGCGCCACTCTGCAGATCGTCTCGGACGCCACCAACTCCCCCAATCTCTCCATTCCGCTTTCCGGTACCTGCTTCACCATTCTACCCTCCAACATTTCAGTCGATCCGGCGGACGTGCAGTTCGGCACGATCTTCAGGGACAGTCTGGCCAGAAAAGAAATAACGATCCGCAACTCCGGCCGCGACAGCCTGATCGTCACGCTGGTCAGGGTCGAGGGCGAGGGCTTTTCGACCAACTTGAGCGGCAGTGCGATCATCGGCCCGGGCGGGACGAAGAAGTTCGATGTACGCCTGCAGTCGGGTACGCTGGGCTCGAAACGGGGCAGCCTGACCATCTTCCACAGCGACCCTCAGCGCCCGGAACTGGTGGTGCCGCTTAACGGCGAAGTGGTGAACGTTCCGCCGCAGAAGATCAGGCTCACTCCGGCCGATTCCCTCGTTTTCGCCACCACGGATGTGGGCGCCCAGAGCGTACGGCAGCTCTGGCTGGTCAATCCCAACAGCGTGACCCTGTCCGTTTGGAATTTCGTGGTCGGCGACACCAGTTTCCAGATTCAGGGCGACAGCCTGCCGGTACCGCCCGGGGACTCGATCCCGGTGAACGTGGTGTTCGCTCCGGACCGGGGTGGGACTATCGCCGCCACGCTGACCATGAACTCCAACGCGGTGGAGAAGCCGACCCTGACCTACGCTTTGCGTGGAACCGGCCTCAAGAAAACTTCGGGCCAGCTCACGCTGGCCGTGACCCGGCTCGACTTCAGCTCGACCGTGGCCGGCGGATCCAGGGGCGCGGATCTCGCCCTGAGTAACAGCGGGGACGGCACCCTGTTTATCAACGGCGTGGGTACCAACAGCAGCCAGTTTGTGGTCGAAAGCTTCACGGACACGATCCCGGCCCGGACGGCGGGGAACATCGCAGTCAGCTTCCGGCCCTCGGCGGTGGGAATTATCACCGGCAAGCTGCTATTCAATTCCAGCGATCCCCAGAATCCCGCTGTCACGGTAGAGCTGGCGGGGGTTGGAATCGACACTACGGCCCTGGTGCCGCTGATGACTTTGAGCACCCGGCTGGTAGACCTGGGCACGGTGGTGCAGAACCTCACCGCCAGTACCGTGATCACGGTCGGCAACCTCGGCCGGGACACCCTACGGATAACCCGGATCAGCTTTTCGCACGAAGAGTTCGGCGCCCAGCCGCCTCAGCTTACCGTGCCGCCCAAGACTGAGCTGGCGCTCTCGATCTCCTTTACCCCGAAAGCGCCGGGGGAGATCAACGGTCAGATGTTAATCGAATCGAACGACCAGATCCGCAATCAGGACACGGTCGGGGTGCGGGGAGTGGGCGTGGACCAAAGCGGCAACGTCACCGAAAAGGAAGTTTTCATCCAGGGCGGCTCGTTCGTCATGGGAATGGCCGGTGAATTCGAGCCGGTGCGGCAGGTCACCGTACGCAGCTTCTACATGGACGCTTACGAAGTGACCAACCAGGAGTTCAAGGAGTTTATCGATGGAGGCGGCTACGACCGGCCCGAGTATTGGACCGTCGTAGGTTGGCAGTGGCGGCTGACCTACCGGGAGCAGGGATTCGACCCGAACAATCCCAGGCCGCGCTACTGGGGCACAGGCCAGTTCCCCTGGGAGTCGGACCCCTACTCCAGCCGGCCCGGCACGCCGGTGGTGGGCGTGAGCTGGCACGAAGCCTACGCCTATGCCCGCTTCCGCGGCAAGTCCCTGCCCACGGAGGCCCAGTGGGAGTACTCCGCCCGCGGGATCGAAGGCCGGGCCTATCCCTGGGGCTATGTCTGGAAGCCCGCTTTCCTCAACCACGGCACAGTGTTCAGCCCCTACTACGATGCCAGCGACGGCTACCAGTATACTGCGCCGGTGACCCTGTTCCCCGAGGGGTCCACTCCGCAGCAGGTCCAGAACCTGGCCGGCAACGTCTGGGAATGGTGCCTGGACTGGCACGGCGATTATTCGCT
>JAZDIG010000366.1:0-4859 GCA_043805105.1 Candidatus Glassiibacteriota bacterium
GCAGCGGCGGAGGCCCCGGGCCACGTTGTATTCGCCGCCGCCTTCCCAGACGCGGAAGCTGCGGGTGGTGCGGATCCTCACATCGCCGGGGTCGAGCCGGATCATGATTTCACCCAGGGAGACGATGTCGTAACGGCACTCCTGGGCGGGTCTGACTTTCACGGTATTCAACTTGGAGCCTCCTTGAATCTTTCCGTCCGGATTTGATTTATTGGATCAGGCCGAGGTATGCGGGCACCGCTGGAAAGGCCGACGCCCGGCTGGTTGGTCGAGGCAATAAATATATGATTATCAGCCCGTTATGGCAAGGATAAGCTGAAAAGAGAGGACCCCGGCCGCTGCTATGGGCAGGGCCGGCGGAGGCGGTTTCGGGTGCGATGACGCTAAGTACTTTAATTCTCAATTGCGGTGACGTTTTTTGTGATTCCAGCGGGCGAGTTGCCGTTTAAAACTTGCAGAGCCTCAATTTTGTGTTCGTAATTTGAGCCTTGCCAAAAAAGCATGCTCTCATGTAGGGGCGCACCCGCAGGTGCGCCCGGACCCATCAGCGGTGGGCGGACACCTGGGCCCGCCCCTACGCTAAAGAATCACCAGGCATATGATTCGGCGTAATCACAGGGAAATTCAATTGAGTGCAAAGTAACCATATTTAAGAAAAACTATACTTATCCTTCCAGCACCAGGGGGAAGTATTCGCCAGCCACTACCTCGCCTTTGGGCACGGGATCGGCTCCCGGCATCAGCGGCTCAGCGCTGGCGGAACGGACATCGGGCCGGAGGAAGTTGAGCACCAGGGCCCGGCGGTGCCGGTCCGAATGGTTTGAATAGGAGCCGTGCAGGGCCAGGGGGTGGTGAAAGCTGGCCTGGCCGGCCTCGAGGGTGATCGGGTCCGGCTTGAAGGCGGCGAGCTGCTCGGGAGTAAGCACGCTTTTGATCCGCTCCATGGCGTCAGCGCTGCCCACCAGCTGGGTCATGGGCAGCAGGTTCCACTTGTGCGATCCGGGAATCACGTGCAGGCACCCGTTTTCCAGGGTCGTATCATCGAGGGCGATGAAGCAGGTGAGGTGGCCGACCGGTTCGGTGCGGGTCCAGTAGGAGTAGTCCTGATGCCAGGCCACCACCCCGCCGTGGCGGGCGGGCTTGTAGAAAAGCTGGTCGTGCCAGAACCTCACGCCGGAGGAACCGAGGAGCTGGCCGGCCGGCACGGTGATCACCGGGTTGTAGATGATGTCGTGGAAGGCTTCCTCGACCATCCAGGCGCCCTGGAAATAGATCATCTGTTCGCCCTTGGAGAGTCCGGCCCGGGTGTCCAGCCCGATCAGCTCGCCGGCGCGCGGGTAACTCTCCCCGGTCATCCGCTCCAGGCCCTCGCGCATCAGATCGAGCTGTTGCTTGTCCAGCACCCGCAGAGGGGTCAGGTAACCGTGTTCACGGAAAAAATCCAGCCGCTCCCGGCTCAGCTCGTACTTCTTCAGCTCCCCGGCACTCCCGGCCCGGGGAAAGAGCTTGCCCGCCATTCCCGCGATCTTTCTGTATCCCACCGTTCCAGCCGCCTCGCTCATGGTTTGCCTCCCGCCTGCTTATTTGATTTTAATTTTCATTTTCCAACTAACATAAAACGGGCCGGGGCTGCGGGTCAAGAACGAATTGTTCCGGGCGGGTTATGGGCGGTCACGGGGGGAGCCCCCGACGGCATACCCTGCCATTCTGTCGGGGGGCGGTTCGCGAACCGCCCATACGGTAGGCAGACTGGGTGCAGAATCACGGATTACACGGATAAAAGGCGGATGACACAGATCCGCCTCACCCCGCGGGCGAACACGAGGTTCGCCCCTACGGCAGGCCCGGCAATCAGGAGCAGGTGGACGGGGAATCATTCGTTACCGAAACATCTACACCTGTTGTCACCCGTTTGTCAAGCCAGTGTCCGGCTGATCGTGACGTTCTCCTTCGAGCATCCGGAAAGCGTGCTTGATCGCGGGCAGGAGGGCATCCAGGCCGTCGGCGGCCCCGCCTTTGGAGCCCGGCAGATTGACGATCAGGGTCTTGCCGCGCAAGCCGGCCCGGCCCCTGGAAAGCATCGAGAAGGGCAGCTTCCGCAGGCCGTAGGCGCGGGCCGCCTCGGCGATCCCCGTGATCTCGCGCTCGAGCACTTCACCGGTCGCCTCGGGAGTGACATCCCGCGGGCCGATCCCGGTTCCGCCGGTGGTGATCACCAGGTCGAGACGCTGGCGGTCGGCGTAGTCGATCAGCGTCCGGCTAATCTGGTCCCGGTCGTCCGGGATGACCCGGTAATCGGCCACCTCGAAGCCTTCCAGGGCCAGCCGGTCGCGGATCAGCCGGCCGCTCGTGTCTTCCCCCCGGCCGGAGGAGACCGTGTCGCTCAGCACCAGCACGGCGGCCCGGCGGACGGTTTCCAGCGGCGGGTCGTAGTCGGACTTGCCGCCGCGCTTGGATACGAGGCGCACGCTTTCGATCACCAGGCCCTCGTCCAGCATTTTCAGCATGTCGTAGACTGTGAGCGCGGCCACGCTCGCCCCGGTGAGCGCCTCCATTTCGACTCCGGTTTTCCAGGTGGCCTTGACCTCCACCCGGACCGTGATCGAATCCTCGCCGACCGTAAAATCGACTCCGACGAAGTCCAGCGGCACCGGGTGGCAGTACGGGACGATCCGGGAGGTTTCCTTGGCCGCCTGGATCGCCGCCACTTTCGCCACCGGCAGGGGATCGCCCTTGGGCGCGCGGCCCTGTTGGACCGCTTCGATAGTAGCGGCCGACATCCTGACCACCGCTTCAGCGACTGCCGTGCGCAGGGTGTCGAATTTCCGCGAGACGTCTTTCATCCGCCGGGTTTATCCTCGCCGCAAATGTGAAATGATATATCCCGCCGCAAAACCGCATAACATAAAGGATTTAAGGCAAATCCCCCTTTTGTCCCCCTTTGTCAAAGGGGGATAACCAACCACTGGTCGCGCGTACGCAATCTATTTCTGCCGCGTGGGGAAAGCCTGTACAGGCGGGTTTCAAACTCGCCCCTACCTCGCGGGCGAACACGAGGTTCGCCCCTACTGCTGACCCAAACACGGGCACCGCCGTTTCCCTACGTACACCCGGGGCGGATTATGGGTGGACACGCGGGTCCGCCCCTACAAAAAACTATCCTTCGGGCAAAGGCTGACAAACCGCCTCAGGACGGCGCATAGAGCGTTAAATGTGTACTATTATATAATCGCCGGAAGCGGTAAAGTACAGACCCGCCTCTTTCACTTTTTCACCGGTTACTCGCTCCCAGGCCCGGGAGTAGACAACCAGCTGTTCACGGTAGCGCTCGGCCAGACTTTCCAGGCCGGCACGATTTCCCCGGTCGGTCTTGTAGTCCACAATCACCCAGGCCCCCTGTTCCAGGAAAGCGAGGTCCAGCACGCCCCGGATAATCCTCGCTTCTCCCTCCGGGGTTGGTAAATCGACCTCGAACGGCACTTCCGCCAGCCAGCGTTCGGCGGCCAGGGCGCGCCGCCAGATTTCTGATTCCGTCACCGACTCCACCACCGCCGAGGCCTCCTGGGCCCTGTCCGCTTCGAGAGACTCTTCCGGCAGGAGGCGGCGGGCCAGGGCGGGAATATCGGCTGCGGGATTTTCGAGCCGGGCCAGGAGGAGCCGGTGGATGACCCGCCCCCATTCGGTGCCGTGCTCGCCGCTGGTTTTCAGGGCCGGCCGGCCGCTATCGGCCAGGGCCAGCTCGCGGGCCCTTTCGACCCGGTAGCCCGGCCGGCGGGCCTGGCTCCAGCGCTGTTCGAAGTCCGGCCTGTCCGGGATTTCGGCCGCGGCCGCTTCCGGCGCACAGGCGGTTTCCCGGGGACGGTCCTCGAAGCGGGGGTGAGGCACCTCGGGAGTTCCCTCCAGCGGCCCATCGAAGAATTGCCAGGGATTGCTCCCCGGCCGGGATTCGCGCCTGGTAACCACGAGACGGCGGCCGGCGCGGGTGGCGGCCACGTAGAGCAGCCGCAGCCGTTCGGCTTCGAGGAACTGCTTTTCCTTTTCGGCCAGAGTTTCCCAGTCCGGGTGATGGGCCAGCAGCCGGCCGCGGCCGAATTCGCTCTGTTCGGTCACGGCCAGGTAGCCCAGGGTGAGTCCGCCGGAGCGGTCGACGTGGCAATCCGGCGGGAAATCCTTCCAGCCGGTGGGGTCTGCCAGAAAGACCACCTCGGCCTCCAGGCCCTTGGCCTTGTGGAGGTTCATGACCCGCACGGCCGGGCCGCGGCCCGGGACAGCCGGCAGGCTGTCGGCGGGCTCCTCGCCCCGTGCGAGGCGGCCGAGGTACGCCACGGAGTCAGCCAGGCTGCCGAACCTGGTTCGTCCGGAGCGCAAGAGCTCGACTGCCCGGCAGAGAGTGCCGCTGCGCATGTTCCCGCCCGGTTCGGCAGCCGCGGCGGCAAACAGGCCGAGTTCGCCGGCGATCCGCTCCACGGCCGCAACCGGCGTCAGCACCCGCAGGCAGGAAGCCAGACCGGCGAGCTTGCCGAACGCCTCCCGGAATTGTACGGCGATTTCCCGGCCGAGTCCCGCCGGCACCTCGGTCCGGAAATCGAACCGGCCGCCGGCGCACTTGAACTGGTAGAGGCCGGAGTCAGTCACGCCGAAAAGGCCGCTGCGCAGGGCGGCCACCAGCGGCAGCGGGTCCTCGGGGTGAACCAGAGCCGACAGGCAGAGGTAGAGATACCAGGCCTGCCGGACGTTGGCCAGGGCCGAGCTGCCTGTCACCTGGTGCTCGATCCCCAAACGTTCGAGACAGGCGGAATAGGCACGGAGGTTTTCTTTTTTCCAGGTGAGTACCAGCACGCCGGGCGGCCGGTCCGGGC